>NZ_JBEOSD010000118.1:0-26450 GCF_040302735.1 Streptomyces sp. NPDC097619
CTCGCCGTTCGTCACCGACCCGGCCAAGCGGTCCTCCGTCATCGGCACCATCGACTTCGCCGACGAGATCGACGCGGCCGCCGCCACCACCGACCCGGCCCCGGCCGACGGCCCCGTTCCGGGGTCCGGGCCCGACCCGGCCACCGGCCCCGGCACGGTGGGGAGGGGCGGGCTCGGGCGGGAGGGGGCCGGGGTCCGGTGAGGCGGTGGGTGGTGGAGGTCGTGTGGTGCGTGGGGAGTGTGGGAGCCGTGCTCGGGGGGCTTCTGCTCGGCATCCTTCGGTAATCGGGGCCCCTGGGTGTCATTCGGGGCGGTTAGCATCACCGGCCGATGGAAGCCCCGGCGGAAGGAAGCCCGATGGACGCGCACGGTGACGAGCTGACCCTCTGGTCCACGGGGGAGCCCGCCGTGCGGCGGAGCGAGGGGGAGTGGGCGGTGTTGGCCGGGCGGATCCGGCTCGCCGCGAACGGGCTCGGGGAGGCGTTGCCGCTGTGCCTGCCCGGGGAGCCCGAGGAGTGCGGCCGGTCCGCGCAGCAGCACGCCCTGGCCTGGGCCGCCGAGGCCAAGGCGCGGGCGCACCGGTTCATCGAGGTCAACGCGCCCTCGGAGCACACGGCTTCGGCCTTCGCCGGTCCCTTCTACAAGGACCGGCTCGGCGTGCTGCGCACGGAGCACTGAGCCCGACAGCCGCGGGCCCGCGACCGGAGCCCGCGACTCAGCGCGGGGTGAGGACCGTCCCCGTGTGGGGCGGGAGCGCGTTCGACATGAGGGCCCGGTACGCCGTGAGGAGCGCCTCCGGGCCGGACGCGTGGACGACGTCCAACCAGGCGGGGGTGGAGCGGACGAAGGACTCCTCGGAGGCGGCGTAGCGGGCCCGGTAGGACTCCTCGCCCTCCTTGCCGATGAGCAGCCCCTCCTGGGTCGGGGTGAAGAAGATCCACGGCACCGGGTCGGTGAGGGCGTCGGGGGGCTCGATCTCGGCGCCCGGGTGGGTGTAGCCGACGAGGAGGGCGTCCTCCAGCACCGGCTGGAAGTGCTCGTACAGCGTGAACAGGCGGGCGGCCTGGCCGGTGAAGTCCACCAGGACCACCGGTCCGCCGAGCGTGGCCGTCGGCAGGTCCTCGTAGGTGAGGACCCGGTCGTAGAGGCCGCGGGCCCGGACGAACTCCAGGTGCGCGGCCGAGGTCACGCCGACCGTGGTGAGGTCGGCGCGGTCGCGGACCAGCCCGGCCAGGGCCAGGGCCGTCTTGCTGGAGGCGCTGGTGATCAGCACCGTCCGCGGGGTGTCGGAGGCGCCCAGGTGCTCGGCGAGGTTGAAGGAGGCCGGGTACAGGGGGCGCAGCAGCAGCCGGTGGTCGTCGAAGGCGTCGGGTTCGCCGGCGGGCAGGTACTCGCGGTACCAGGGGTGCAAGTAGTCCCGCTCGGGGGCGGTGTCGGCGAAGCCGCGCTCGGTGGGCGAGGCGGTCAGCACCACCTCCGAGGACAGCGGCAGGAAGCCGTAGTAGCGGGTGCCTACGGCGACCCCGGGGTGCCGGGACTCGGTGACGCGGGCGTAGCCCCAGGTCGGGACCCGGCCGTGCCCCTCGGGCGCGGCGAACGCCTCGAAGAACGGCAGGTCGGACTCGCCGAGCCGGGAGTAGGTGGCGGTGATCGCGGTCAGTGCGAACTTCTCCGCGGTCAGCCGGACCTCGCCCTCGCGCAGCGCGGCCGGCCGGGCGGGCCGGATCTCCGCGGCGTCGAGGTCGTCCCGCCGGACCACCAGGTCCCAGCTCTCCAGATCGGCCACGGCCGTGTCCCCCTCTGTGTTCCGACTCTGCGTACCGACGGTGCCTGCCGACCCGCGCCCGTACCCGTCCGTGCCTGCCCGCGGGCTCCGTGCAGTCCGCGGGGGTACCGCCGGGCCGGGGCGGCCACCGGGACATGGTCCGGCGGCCGTCACCCGCCCCGCATCTCCTCCCGTGCGCTCCCCCACCCGGGCCACCCCGCCCGCCCCGCCTCAGCTGTACGCGTACGCGATCTCCGTCAGGTGCCGCCCGTACGTGGACTGGCGCATGCCCTCGCCCAGCCGGTAGCAGGCGGCCGCGTCGATGAAGCCCATCCGGAGCGCGATCTCCTCCAGGCAGGCGACCCGCTCGCCCTCGTACTTCTCCACCGTCTGCACGTAGTGGCCGGCCGCCAGCAGCGAATCGTGGGTGCCGCAGTCGAACCACGTGAAGCCGGGCCCCAGGTCGGCCAGCCGGACCCGGCCCTGCCGCAGGTAGGCGCGGTTGACGTCGGTGATCTCCAGCTCCCCGCGCGGGGACGGGGCCAGGTCCCGGACCAGGTCCAGCACGTCGTTCCCGTAGAAGTACAGCCCGGTGATGGCCTTGTCGGAGCGCGGCCGCAGCGGCTTCTCCTCGATGGACACCAACCGGCCCGCCGCGTCGGTCTCGCCGACCCCGTACCGCTCCGGATCGGCCACCGGGTACCCGAACAGCACGGCCCCGTCGAGCTGCGCCCGGGCGCGGCGCAGCAGCTGCCCGAACCCGGCGCCGTGGAAGAGGTTGTCGCCGAGGACCAGGGCGGCGTCGTCGGTGCCGATGTGCCGGTCGCCGATCAGGAAGGCCTCGGGGATGCCGCGGGGTTCGGGCTGCACGGCGTGGCTCAGGTTGAGGCCGAGGGGGGCGCCGTCGCCCAGGAGGTCCCGCATCACCGGGGAGGCAGAGGGGGTCGAGATGACGAGGATGTCGCGGATCCCGGCCAGCATCAGCGTGGACAGCGGGTAGTACAGCATCGGCTTGTTGTAGACCGGCAGCAGCTGCTTGGACGTGGCCAGCGTCAGCGGGAACAGCCGGGAGCCGCTGCCCCCGGCCAGCACGATGCCCTTCATCGTCCGGGAGCCGCCCCCGGCCGGGCCCGCGGCCCCCGCGGGGGGCCCTTCCATGACGGCGGTCATGACTCCAACACCCGCACTTCCGGCACGTACACGATCCACTTGCCGCCCGCCGCCCGGAAGCCCTGCTCCTTGGCGATGATCTCCTCGGCGTGGCTCCACGCGAAGAGGAGGGCGTACTCGGGGTAGTCGGCGGTGAAGGTCTCCGGCGGCACCACCGGGATGTGCACGCCGGGGCTGAGCCGGCCCTGCTTGCCGGGGGTGGTGTCGCAGACGTACGGGACCAGCTCGGGACCGATCCCGCAGAGGTTGGTGACGGTGGCGCTCTTCGCGGTGGCCCCGTACCCGGCCACGCTGCGGCCCTCCGCGCGCAGCCGGCGCAGCAGCGCCGTCAGCTCGTCCCGGATCCGCAGCACCGAGGCCGCGAAGGCGCGCAGGGTCTCCGGTTCGGTGAGCCGCAGCTCCTCCTCCTCGGCGCGCAGCCGGGCCACCTCGGGGGAGGGGGTACGGGCTCCGGCGCGGGCCAGCACGTACCGCATGCCGCCGCCGTAGCCGGGCAGCCGTACCGCGTCCACCAGCTCGAACCCGTACCGCTCGGCCATCGCCGTGACCGAGCGCACCGAGAACAGGTAGAACCGCTCGTTGCAGATCTGGTCGAAGGAGGTCTTCTCGATCATGTCGCGGAGGTAGGGGTCGTCGAAGACGAACACCCCGTCGGGGTCGAGCAGCGCGTCCACCCCGGCCAGCAGGGAGGCCGTGTACGGGATCTGGCTGATGGTGTCGGAGGAGTAGACGACGTGCGCCGGGCCCTCCTCCTCGCGGACCGCGGCGGCGGTGGCCGCCTCGAAGAAGTCCTCCCGGACCCGGGCGCCCTGGGAGCGGGCCAGGGCGGCGGCCCCGCCGGAGGGCTCGAAGCCCAGGTGGCGGATGCCGGCCGCGGCCACGTTCCGCAGCAGGGTGCCGTCGTTGCAGCCGATCTCCACGAAGAACGGGTCCGCGCGCCCGGCCAGTTCGGTGTCGGCGAAGCCCAGCGCGGTCCGCGCGAAGTGCTCGCGCATCGCCCCGGACTGCGCGGAGCGGTAGGCGTAGTCGTGGTGGAAGACCCGCTCCCGCGGCACCTCCCCGGTCAGCTGCACCACGGTGCAGCCGGTGCAGCGGCCCACCGCGAGCCGGTGGAAGTACTCCTCGCCGAGCTCCTCGGGCAGCAGGAACGCGTCGGGCAGCGGCTGGGGCCCCAGGTCGAGGAACTCCTCGACGCGGCCCCCGCAGATCCGGCATCCGTTCACGGTCGTTCCGCCTTCCTCACGGCCGCGGCCGCGGCCGGGTACCGGGGCCCGCGGCCCCGTCCTGATCGGGCAGGTCCCCGGCCGGGCGGCCGGGGACCGGGACCGGGCCGCGCCCCCGGGACCCCGCGACCGGAGGGGTCGGCGGGGTCGGGCGGGCGCGGCCCCGCGGTCAGACCGCCTCGATGACGGGCAGCGGGAACACCAGCTTCCCGCCGCCCGCCCGGTACTCCTGCTCCCGCTCCAGGAAGCCCTTGCGGTGGCCCCAGGGCAGCACCAGCAGCTGGTCGGGGCGCTGCGCCTTGGCGGCTTCCTCGGAGACGATCGGGATGCGGGTGCCGGGGGTGACGTTGCCGTGCTTCTCGGCGCTGACCTCCCCGATGCAGGGCAGGTCGGCGGTGGTGATCCCGCAGTACTGGAGCACCACGTTGCCCTTGGTGGAGGCCCCGTACCCGAGGGTCAGCTTCCCGGCGGCCTTCGAGTCGTCGAGGAAGCCGCGGAGTTCGTCGCGGTGCTCGGTGACGCGGCGGGCGAACCGCTCGTAGGTGGCGGGGTCGGCGAGCCCCAGCCGGGCCTCGCGCCGCCGGATCCGCTCCACGGAGGCCGTGTCCACGGTGTGCTTCGACGGGTCCTTCACCAGGGTCAGGCAGAGGCTGCCGCCGTTGACGTCGGTGACCTCGGCGGAGGTGACGGTGAAGCCGACCCGCTCGGCCATCCACTCGATCTGCGCGAAGGAGTAGTACTCCAGGTGTTCCTGGCAGACCGCGTCGTAGGCCAGGCCCTCGATCATCGAACCGAGGTCGCTCATCTCGACCATCCACACCCCGTCGTCGGTGAGGATGGCGTGGATGTCGGCCATGAAGGCCGTCGGGTCGGGCAGGTCGTAGAACATCGCGATGGAGGTGACGACCTTCGCCTTCCGGTCGCCGAAGCGCTCCGCGTACACCTCACGGGAGAAGAAGTCCGGGATGAGGTCGATGTCCTCGGGGTAGTAGGAGCGCCACTTCTCGCCGGTGGGGTCGATGCCCACCCGGGTCAGGCCCGGCACCCGGTAGCCCTGGAGCAGGGTGGAGTCGTTGGCGCCGATGTCCACGACCACGTCCCCGGCCGCCAGGGAGACCAGCCCGGACAGCCGGGCCGTCTTCCCGTGCAGGTGGCCGATCATGAAGGGGCGGATGCTGGAGCGGTAGCCGTAGCGGTCGCCGTACATGAGCGACAGGTCCGCGGTGTGCCGCAGCTGGACCAGCCCGCAGCCCGCCGGGGAGCACTTGAGCACCTCCAGCGGGGCGGTGGGCACCACCTCGTCGGGGTGCGGGAAGATCCCGGTCAGGGCCTGGGTGCCCAGGTCCAGTACGGGCAGCAGCTCGCGGTTGCCGCAGATGCGGCAACGGGTGCACTCGATGATGTCCATGGTGCTCCGGTGGCCTTCCACTCGTCAGGGGCGGGCGGTGCGGTGCTCGGCGGTGAGCCTCTCCAGGGCGGGGACCAGCTCGTTGGGGCTGGGCATGGCCCGGACCTCGGAACGCAGCCGTGCCGCGTTCGCCGCGTAGGAGGGGTCGTCGAGGATCCGCTTGAGGCCGTCGTGGAGCACGGCCGGGGTGAGCGTGGAGGAGTTCGCGGCGTACACGCCCGCGCCCCGGGCCTCCAGGCCGGTGCCGATGGCGACCGGCCCCCACCACTTCTCGGACCGGAAGTCGTTGGGGACGATCACCTGCGGTACGGCGTTCTCCAGGGCGGTCGCGAAGCTGCCGACCCCGCCCTCGTGGACGATGGCGGCGCAGCCGCCCGGCAGCAGCGAGGTGAAGGGCACGAAGTCCACGGTGCGGACGTTGTCGGGGACGGTCGCCCCGTCCAGCTGCTTCGCGTCGAGGGTGGCGACGACCTCGGCGTCCAGGCCCTCCACGGCCTCGAAGAGGTTCCGCACGGCGGAGGAGACCCCGGAGACGGAGGCGTCCCGGTGCGAGATGCCCTGGGTGATGACCACCCGGGGCCGCGTCGGGGGCTCGTACACCCAACGGGGCGTGCTCGCCGGTCCGTTGAAGGGGACCGCCCGCATCGGGAGGTAGTGGACGCCCGGGGTCTGCCCGATCCAGCCGGGCACCGGGTTCACCGTCCACTGGCCCAGGACCGCCGACTCGTCGAACTCCACCCCGTGCCGGGCCAGGATCGGCTCCAGCCAGTCCCGCATCGGGTCGGGGGTGCCCGCCGCGAACCGCTCCCGGAGGGCGGCCCGCAGCTGCGCGGTGCGGTCGACGTTGAGGGTCATCCGGGCGTGCGCGGCGCCCACCACCTTCGCGGCGACGGTGCCGGGGAAGGCCGTCGGATCCGAGATGACCAGGTCGGGGCGCCACTGCCGGGCGAAGCCGATCAGGTCCTCGAAGGTCCGCTCGGGGAAGAAGACCTGCCGGACGCCCCCGGTGAGGTCCTGGATCTCGGTGAGGGCGTCGCCCCAGCAGTAGTCCTCCTGCACGGAGCGGCCGGTGCTCGTGCCGCGCGGGTCGCAGGTCGGGTCGTCCGGCGGCGGGCCGGCGGCGAGCATCGCCTCCAGGTTCAGCGGATCGCCGACGGCGATCCCCGGCAGCCCGGTGCGGGCGATGGCGTCGGCCAGGTCGGGGGGCCCGGCGACGACCACCTCGTGACCGGCGGTGCGCAGGGCCCAGGCCAGGGGCACCTGCACGTACAGGTGGGCCCGGAAGGGGTTGGTGACGAACAGGACACGCATGGCAGACCTCCGTCAGCCGCGGGCGAGGATGCCGCGAAGCGCCGTGATGACCTTCTCCTGAAGGTCCTCGGGCAGCGACGGGTACATGGGCAGGGAGAAGATCTCGTCGGCGGCGGCTTCGGTGACGGGCAGGTCGCCGGGGCCCAGGCCGAGGTGGGAGAACCCGTTCATGGTGTGGACGGGCCACTGGTAGCTGATGTTGAACTCGAAGCCGAACTCGCGGAGCGCCGCGAGGATCGCGTCCCGGTCGGGGTGGCGGACCACGTACACGTAGTAGACGTGCTCGTTGCCGGGGGCCGTGGCGGGCAGCACCAGCCCGGTGCCCTCCAGTCCCTCCTCGTAGCGGCGGGCCACCGCCCGGCGGGCCTCGATGTAGCCGTCGAGACGGCGCAGCTTGCGGCGCAGGATCTCGGCGTGGACGGTGTCGAGGCGGGCGTTGTGGCCGGGGGTCCGCTCCACGTAGTAGCGGTCCTCCATGCCGTAGTAGCGGAGCCGCCGCAGGTCCTCGTCGGTGGTCGGGTGGTCCGTGATGACCGCGCCGGCGTCGCCGTACGCGCCGAGGACCTTCGTCGGGTAGAAGGAGAACGCGCCCGCGTCGCCGGTGGTCCCGGCGAGCACGCCGTTCCGACGGGAGCCGTGGGCCTGCGCGCAGTCCTCCACGATCTTCAGCCCGTGCCGGTCGGCGAGCTCCTGGAGCGGGGCGAGGTCCACGCACTGCCCGTACAGGTGCACCGGGATGATGGCCCTGGTCCGCTCGGTGATCTTCTCCGCGACCTGCGCGGTGTCCATCAGGTACGTCACCGGGTCGATGTCCGTGAACACCGGGGTGGCGCCGCAGCCGTCGATGGCCAGGACGGTGGGGGCCGCGGTGTTGGAGACCGTGACGACCTCGTCGCCCGGCTTCACCCCGACGGCCTGGAGGGCCAGCTTCACGGCGTTGGTGCCGTTGTCCACGCCCACGCAGTGACGGACCCCGTGGTAGGCCGCGTACTCCTCCTCGAAGCGGCCCACGCTCTCGCCGAAGACGAGCTTGCCGGACCGGAAGACGGAGTCCACCGCGTCGAGGATGTCCTCGCGCTCGGCCTCGTACTCCTTGAGGTAGTCCCATACGTGAATGGCCATCGCCGGTCCTTCCGCTGGTCGCAGGGTGGTCGTGTGCCGGTCGCCGGCGGGCCGCAGCGGCCCGGAGCGCCGCTGGTCAGAGGGTGTTCAGGCAGAGCAGGAGGGTGCGGGCCTCGATGCCGAGGTGGTAGCCGTACCGCTGGAGCGCGGCGAGCTGCGCCCGGGACAGCCAGGCGAACTCCGGGGGGACCGCGAGCGGGAGCTCCTCGCCGGCCTCCACCACCAGGTAGCGGGTCTCGGCGTGGTGGAAGCGGCCGCCCTCCTCGGACTGCACCGCGTCGTAGCGGACCCCGGCCCGGGCGGACAGCAGCAGGTCCAGGAACTCGGGGCGGGGCGCGTGCGCCGGCAGGGTGCCGTCCGCCTCCGTCCAGCTCCGCACCGTCGGGCCCAGTTCCACGGTGTCCCGGTGGCCCGGCAGCACCTCGGCGCGCACCAGGGCGTGCGGCACCCCGCCGATCCTCCGGACCAACAGCCCGGCCAGCCCGAGCCCGTGCGGGGCCAGCAGCGGCTGCGCCCAGCGGTGCACCTCGCGGGTCTCGGCGCGCACCCGGATCCCGGTGATGGAGAACGGCCCGTAGGGGGCGGCCTTCTCGTCCGCCGGCCGGATCCGCCCCTCGCGCAGTTCCCAGCCGGGCAGGGAGCGCAGCGGCACCAGCCGGGCGTCCAGCTCGTGGGCGCTCTTGCGGCCGGTGAACCAGCTCAGCACCTCGGTCATGGAGTGCAGCCCGGCCGGCTCCGCCCCGTACGGGCCCGCCGTGTCGGTGTCCTCGCCGGTGCCGGGACCGCCGAAGGGCAGACAGCCCAGCACCGTCCGGGCGTCCATGTTGATCACGCTGCGCAGCCGCAGCAGCCGCCGGATCTGACCGAGGGTCAGCCAGTGGAAGTCCTCGTGCTCGGGGACCTCCCCGGTCGCCTCGACCACGATGTTGCGGTTCCGCTTGAGGTGGAACCAGGCGCCCTGCTCGGACTGGAGGACGTCCACCAGCACCCGGCCCCGCCCCGGCTCCGTGAAGAACTCCACGTACGGGGTGCGGCCGCCCCGGTGCACCCGCGTGTAGTTGCTGGAGGTGGCCTGCACGGTGGGGGAGAGCTGGACCAGCCCGGCGTTGCCCGGCTCGAACTTCGCCTGGAGCAGGAAGTGCAGGACCCCGTCGAACTCCTTCGCGACGATCCCCAGGATCGCGGTGTCCCGCTGCACCAGCACCGGCTGCCACCACTCCGGCAGCGGACCGGCGTCCGTCCGCACGTGCAGGCCCCGCACGCTGAAGAAGCGGCCGGTGGCGTGCGTCAGGTCCCCGGTGTCCGGGGCGAAGGACCAGCCGTCCGGTCCGGTCAGGCCGTCCGGTCCGGTCAACGGGATCAGCTCCGCGCCGAAGGGCCGGCGCCGCTTCGCGGCCAGCCAATCGTCGACGCGGGGACCGGTCCGGGACAGCGGCGTGGCCGCCGAGAGGGCGACGCGGGAGGCGAGGTGCGCAGATGCGGGGAGGTGCGCAGACATCGGGAGGGCTCCTGTGGGTCGCATGCTGCGCCCATCGTCGTATGAGCCCATTTTCCTGAGCATCTTCAGGATTGCGGGGCGTGCGCGGGACACCGCGCGCCCTCGACCGACGTGCCGGGTACAGGGCAAAGCAGGAGATGCGCCCCGCCCGCCCGCTCCCGAACAGTTGAACCACGGGGCCGGTGACGGACCGGCCGGGAGTGCGGGGGTGGGGCATGGCACGGGTGCTGGTCACCGGCGGGTGCGGCTTCCTGGGCAGCCATCTGGTCGACGAACTGGTCCGCCGCGGCAAGGAGGTCACCGTCCTCGACGGCGGCACGCCCCCCGCCGACCAGCGGGCCGCCGGCACAGCGGACGTCCGTTACGTCGACGGCGACATCCGCGACCCGGAGGCCGTCGCCCGACTGCTCCGCGAGGGCCACGACACCGTCTACCACCTGGCCGCCGTGGTCGGTGTGGACCGCTACCTGGACCGCCCCCTCGACGTGATCGACATCAACGTCCTCGGCACCCGCAACGTCCTCGAAGCCGCCTCCCGCACCGGCGCCCGCGTGCTCCTGGCCAGCACCAGCGAGGTCTTCGGGAAGAACCCGGCCGTACCCTGGCGCGAGGACGACGACCGCGTCCTCGGCGGCACCGCCGTCGACCGCTGGTCCTACTCCTCCAGCAAGGCCATCGGCGAACACCTCGCCTTCGGCTACGCCCGCGAGCGGGACCTGCGCATGTCGATCGTCCGTTATTTCAACGTGTACGGACCCCGCCAGCGCCCCGCCTTCGTGGTCAGCCGCAGCGTGCACCGCGCCCTCAACGGCCTGCCGCCGGTGGTCTACGACCGGGGCGGACAGACCCGCTGCTTCACCTACGTGGCGGACGCCGTCGCCGCCACCGTCACCGCCGCCTCCGACGACCGGGCCCTCGGCGAGTGCTTCAACGTCGGCAGCGGCACCGAGACCACCGTCTCCGAGGTCGGCGCCCTGATCGCGGAACTCACCGGCATCGGCACCACGGTGCCGCTGGAGACCGACGAACACCTCGGCGCCCGCTACCAGGACCTGCTGCGCCGGGTCCCCGACACCACCAAGATCGGGCAGGTGCTGGGCTGGAAGGCCGAGACCGGCCTGCGCGAGGGCCTGGAACGCACCCTCGACTGGGCCCGCGCCAACCCGTGGTGGCTGGCGCAGCCCGAGAGCGGCGCCGCCCCGCGCGACGGCGGGGCGGCCGCCTGACGGGCCCGCGACACCGGGAGGGGCGGGCCGCTTGACCCGGGCTGCCGTTCCGCCGAGGGCCCGCGGCGGAACGGCGGTCCCGGTGAGGCGGCCCGCCCTTCCCGTCGGTCGTCCCTACGGGAGACCGATCAGTCGTCGATCTTGTGGATCAAGGCCACCCCGGTCTCCCCGTAGCGCCGGATCCGCGCCGTGGAGTCCGTCCGCGACAGGTAGTCGTGCACGGCCCGGCTGCAGCCGTCCCAGGCGTCGTAGTCGTCGAGGATGACGATCCCGTCGGCCCGCACCTTCGGATACAGGTGCTCCAGGCACTCCGTCGTCGAGTCGTACCAGTCCCCGTCCAGGCGCAGCACCGCGATCGGACCGCCCGCGTACGACGGGACGGTGTCGGCGAACCAGCCCTCGTGGACGTGCGTCCGCGGCGCGGGCACCGGCAGCTCCGCGAGCAGCTTGCGGAAGGACTCGGCGTCGGTGCGCAGGTTGTCGAAGTACAGCGGGTCGTCCGTCCGCGACTGCCAGGTCAGGGCGTCCTCCCCGTCGGTGGCGGTGGCGGGCGGCAGCCCCTCGAAGGAGTCGTAGAAGTGGTACTCCCGGTCCGGGCCGCCCACCTCCACCATGGCCGCGGCCACCCCGCCCTTCCAGGTGCCGCACTCCACCACGGCCCCCTCCAGGTCCCGCAGCCGCTCCCGGACCAGGGCCAGGTTGTCGCAGAACAGGTCCTCGGTGAGCAGGGTGTACGGGCTGAACCGGCGGTGCCGCTCCCGGTCGGCGGCCCGCTCGGCGGGATCCTGCTCCGCGCCGAAACGGCGCAGCTTGCGCTGGAAGCGCTGGGTCTCGTACCAGGCGGTCACGGGGACGCTCCTCTCCGGCCGGGCCCGCGGCCAGGCCGACACGACGGGGGGCGCAACGGGCCTTCGACGGCCGCTGCGGTCGTACGGGCGGTGCGGGGGAGGGCGGTCCAGCGGTAGCGCGGACGGGGGCCGCCCCGCAAGGGGGCACCCCCGCGCGGGGCCCGGACGGGGAGGGCCGGCCCGGGGCCGGTCCACGGCCCGGGCCCGCCCTCAGCCGGCCTCCAGCAGGCGGACGCTGCGCGGCACCGAGGGCACCGCGCGCACCGCCGCCGGGTCCTTCGCGGCGGCCGGGCCCCGACCGATGCCCCGGTAGACGTACCCGGCGGCCCGCAGCTCGGCGATCTTCTCCTTCGGGTAGTAGGCCCGCCCGTCCAGCAGCACGCAGCCCGAGGCCACCGGCAGGGCGGCGAAGTCGATGCCGCGGAAGTCCCGGTGCAGGGCCAGCACGGCCACCGCGTCGGCCCCGCGCACCGCCTCCTCCACGGAGGGCTCGGGCAGCTGCCCGAACAGTCCGGCCGCGGCCCCCGCGTCCACCAGCGGGTCGTGCAGGCGCACCGTCACCCCGGCGGCCCGCAGCGCCTCGACCACCCCTGCCACCGGCGTGGCCCGCAGGTCGCCGGTGTCGTTCTTGAAGGCCAGTCCGAGCACCGCCACCACCGATTCCGCCGGGTCCTTGCCCTGCGCCGCCAGCTCGGCGAGCACCAGGGAGGCCGTGTACCCGGGCATCCCGGCGTTGACCTGCCGGCCGGCCGGCGCGGTCTGGAAGCGCAGCCCGTGCTCGCGGGCCGTCCGCCACACCATCCACGGGTCCTTGGTGAGGCAGGAACCGCCCACGCCGACGCTCGGCAGCAGGATGTTCACGTTGCCGGTGCCCTTGGGGATGGTGTTCGCCGCGGCGATCACGTCGAGCACGTCCGCCCCGTACACCCCGCACAGCTTGGCCAGTTCGTTGGAGAGGGCGATGTTCAGGTCGATCCACCAGTTGTCGGCGAGCTTCACGATCTCGGCGGCCTCCAGGGTGTCCATCGGCAGCACCTCCACCCCCAGCGCCTCCCGCCACAGCCCGGCCGCCGACTCCGCGCAGTCCGCGGTCAGCCCGCCCGTCACGATGGGGAAGGTCCGCAGCTCCCGCAGGGCGGTGCCCTCGGCCAGCCGTTCCGGGCTGAAGGCCAGCCCGAAGTCCTCGCCCGCCACCAGCCCGCCCGCCTCCAGCAGCGGCCGGAGCAGGTCCCGGGTGGTGCCCGGCGGCACCGTGGACTTCAGCACCACCAGCTGACCGGCCCGCAGGTGCGGGGCCAGGTCCCGGGCCGCGCCGCGCAGTTGGGCGTCCGCCAGGGAACCGTCGTCACGCACGGGGGTGCCCACGGTGATCAGGACGACGTCGGCGCGGGCCGCCTCCGCGAGGTCGGTGGTGACCCGCAGGCGGCCCGCGTCCAGGCCGGCGAACAGCAGCCGCGCCAGGCCCTCCTCGTTGAACCGGCACTCCCGCCGGTCCAGTTCCTCCACCAGCCGTTGGTCGGAGTCGATGCCGATGACGTCGAGCCCGCGGTCCGCCAGGGTGCCCGCCACGCAGGAACCGACGTAGCCGAAGCCCACGACCGCCACCGTCGGGCGGCCGGATCCGGGAAGAAAGCGCATCGCGAGAGTCCAATCGCCGAGAGGTCGCGGTCCCGGGGCCCGCCCCCGCGCCCCCGCCGTCGCCGCGGGCGGGCGGAGAGTCCGGGGAAGGGACCCAGGCACCGGATCCTCACCGGTATGCCCGGGTCCGGGCATCTCCTGGTTTGCGATTCCTTTGCGGCCCCTTGCACCGGGCACGACCGGAGTGGGACGAGCGCTTTGCACGGCCTACGGTGGAGGGAGGACCGGCGCAGCCGCACCCGGCGTACCACGGGCCCCTCTGCGCAATTTCGAAGATGCGGCCCGCGGCACCTCCCGAAGAGAATGTCAGCAGCCGCGCGACCCCGCATGAGAGCCTCCTGATGCCTGCACCACACCCACAGCCCGACGTGTCCGCCACCGTCGAACCGCACCCGGCATCACCGCCTCGTCCGCCCCGGCCCAGCCGCCGGATCCCCGTCGCGACCCTCCGGCCCCGCGCCGGCCTCGGCGACTTATCCGTACCGGGCCGTACGCGCCCTGGTCACACCGCATGACATTGAGGAGATCTTCCATGACGGAGCAGACCGTGCCGGTCGCGCAGCTGCGCGACTCGGTCAAGGGCAAGGTGCTACTTCCCGGGGACGAGGGCTACGACGAGGCCCGCGTGGTCTACCTGGGCGGAATGGACCAGCGGCCGGCCGCCATCGTGCAGCCCGCCAACAGCGACGACGTCTCGCAGGTGGTCCTGCTCGCCGCGCAGAGCGGGGTGCCCCTCGCCATCAAGGGCGGCGGCCACAGCGTCTTCTGTCTGACCGACGGCGGCATCGTCCTGGACATGTCCAGCCTCCGCGAGCTGGAGATCGACACCGAGAGCCGCACCGCCTGGGCGGACGCCGGCCTCACCGCGGGCGAGTACACCACCGCCGCCCACGAGCACGGCCTCGTCACCGGCTTCGGCGACACCGGCAGCGTCGGCCTCGGCGGCCTCACCACCGGTGGCGGCATCGGCTACCTGGCCCGCAAGCACGGCCTGACCGTGGACGACCTGCTCGCCGCCGACATCGTCACCGCCGACGGCACCGTCCGCCGCATCGACGCCGACAACGAGCCCGAGCTGTTCTGGGCGGTCCGCGGCGGCGGCGGCAACTTCGGCGTGCTGACCCGCATGCAGTTCCGCCTCCACGAGCTGACCACCGTCACCGGCGGCCTCCTCGTCTTGCCCGGCACCCCCGAGGTGCTGGCCTCCTTCGTGGACCTGCTCCGCGACGCCCCCGACGAGCTGACCAGCATCATCAACGTCATGCCCGGTGCCGTGCTGCCCTTCGTCCCCGAAGAGGCCCAGGCCGGCCTGGTCGTCATGGCGATGATGGTCTTCGCCGGCGAGGGCGAGCCCGCCGACGCGGCCCTCGCGCCCTTCCGGGCGCTGGCCACCCCGTACGCCGACATGATCGCCCCGATGCCGTACCCGGCCGTCTACCCGCCGGAGGACCCCGACCACCACCCGGTGGCCGCGGCCCGCAACCTCTTCGTGGACGCCTTCGACCAGGACACCGCCACCCTGGTCCTGGACCGGATCAAGGAGTCCACGGCCATGATGACGGCCGTGCAGATCCGCGTCCTCGGCGGCGCCCTGGCCCGCTCCACCACCGACACGGCCTTCGCCCACCGGACCCGTCCGATCATGGTCAACCTGGCCGCGATCTACGGCGACCCGGCCGAGGAACCCACCCACCTCGCCTTCGTGGACCGCCTCACCAAGGAGCTCCAGAAGGGCGCCCCCGGCGTCTACGCCAACTTCCTCGCCGACGACAGCGAGGAGCGCATCCGCGAGGCGTACCCGGACGCCACCTGGGACCGGCTGCGCGCCGTCAAGCGCCAGTACGACCCGCAGAACGTGTTCCGCGTGAACAACAACATCCCGCCCGCAGAGTAGCCCGCCCGGCGGCCTCCGGGCCCCGCGGCACCCGTACGACCCAGGACGCGGTCGTCGCCCCCACCGGGGCGGCGGCCGCGTCCTTCGTCGTGGGTGTGCCCCGAAATGTTCCGGCCAACGGCGGAGGACCCCGGGGAGTTCCCGGACCGCCCCGACAAGCCCGCACTTTCGAAGGTGCGTACGGGACCGGCCGACTGCCACATTCGCCCCGTCCGACGGCGAATTCCAGCCGTGGCATCCGGCTGCCCTGCCATCCGAGAAGGTGTGCCTTGACCACAACGACGACCCGGGACGGCCTCGCCGTCAAACCGAACCTGCTCCCCTCGCTGACGAGCCTGCGGTTCTTCGTCGCCGTCACGATCTTCCTGTTCCACGCGACGGGCTACGTGCTGTTCACCTCGCCCCAGGTCGGCAAGAACCTCCTCGACCTGGTCACCATGGGCGGCTGGGCCGGCATGAGCTTCTTCTTCATGCTCAGCGGCTTCGTGCTCACGTGGGTCTCCCGCCCCGGGGACAGCACCCTCACGTTCTGGCGCCGCCGCCTGGTCCGGGTCTTCCCCAACCACCTGCTCATGTTCGGCGTCACCGCGATCCTCGGCGCCACCGTCCTCGGCGCCGTGTTCGACGGCACCGCCGCGGTGTTCAACGTCCTGCTCCTCCAGGCGTGGTCCCCGGACCTGAACATCCGCATCGGCTTCAACTCGGTCTCCTGGTCGCTCTCGGCCGAGCTGCTCTTCTACGCCTCCTTCCCGGTGCTGTACCGGCTCATCTCCCGGATCCGCCCCGAGCGGCTGTGGGCCTGGACCGCCGGGATGCTGGCCGTCATCACCCTCGTCGTGCCGGTGGGCGTGCACCGGTTCGCGGGCGGCGGCGAGGTCATCCCCTTCCTGGAGCTGACCCAGAAGGAGTTCTGGCTGCTCTTCCACTTCCCGCCGGTGCGCATGCTGGAGTTCGTCACCGGCATCCTGCTCGCCCGGATCGTCCTGACCGGCCGTCGGGTCCCGGTGAGCTTCGGCGGGGCGGCCGCCGTCACCGTGGCCCTGTACGCCCTCGGCCCGCACTTCCCCCCGCACTTCCGGATGGTCGCCGTGATGGCCGTCCCGATGGCCCTGCTGATCGCCGCGGGCGCCGTCTCCGACCTGCACCGCGAGCGGACCACCCTGCTGTCCAGCCGCCCGATGGTGTACCTCGGCAACCTCTCGTACGCCTTCTACCTGGTCCACATGCAGGTGCTCGTCTTCGGCGCGCACTGGCTGGGCACCGGCACCACCCCCGGCGGCACCGCGTACGGGTTCGCGGTCATCGCGCTGCTGTTCGCCGTGGCGGTGGGCCTGTCCTGGCTGATGTTCAACCTTCTGGAACAGCCGATGATGCGCCGGTTCGGGGCCAAGCCGAAGGCCCGGCGCACGGTTTCCGCCACCGCCCCGACCGCCGTCCCCGCTCCCGCGGACGGCCCCGCCGACGAGGCCCCGCGCACCCCGGCGACGGCCGGACGCAGCACCGCAATCTGAGAGTTGCCCTTCCGAATTCGCCGGTGTGACGCTGCTGAAGTCCACGGCGACGTCGGCAGGGCCCCTCACACCACCAGCTCCATCAGGCTGCGGGGCCCACGGCGGCGAGATCCGCGGACCCGCCAGACAACGAAGGATCGACCGTGGTCCAGAACCTGGAACGACCCCACGCCCCGGCGAGACCGGCAGGAGCGGCAGTGGCCGCCGCCCGCAGTTGGTGGCGGCGGCCCTGGATCCTGCCGCTGTTCGTGCTGTCCGTGAGCTACATCGTGTACACGGCGCGGCCGTACCTCGACGAGTCCACGGCCCCGCTCATGCCGCACGAGGGGTTCTCGGCGTACTACCCGCTGCTCATGACGCACATCGCGTTCGCCACCGTCGCCCTGCTGACCTCGGTCTTCCAGGTGTGGGGATGGCTGCGGCGGCGGTTCCCGGCGGTCCACCGCTGGGGCGGCCGGGTCTACGTCCTCACCACCGTGGTGGCGGGCGTCCTCGGTCTGGTGATCGTGCCGTTCGCGCCCCCCGTGGGCAAGCTCGGCGTCGCCGTGGCCACGATGCTGTGGCTCGCCTTCACCGTCATCGGCTACGTCAAGATCCGGCAGCGGCGCTACGCCGAGCACCGGAAGTTCATGCTGTACGCCTTCGCAATGGTGATGAACAACTTCTGGGGTTCGTCGCTCGTGCTCATAGGCACCAAGCTCGAACTCTCGATCGATCCCAACTACTACCTCGAAGCCGCCCGCTGGATCGGCTGGGTGATCAACCTGATGCTCGTCCAGTGGTGGCTCAACCGCACGGCCGGTAGGCCGGTGCTCTGACCGGGGACCCGGGACCGGAGGCGGTACCCGGGGGTGCCCCGCACTTCCCGCCCCCCTCCGGTCCCGAGAGCGCACCGGCACATCCATCTCGCTGTCCCTGCGCGGATGCGCCTGAACCATGAAGGAAGGATGCTCGATGAACCCGAGCACCGAGAACGACCCGACCGCCAAGGCGGGCCGCCGGGAGTGGCTGGGCCTGCTGGTCCTGGTCCTGCCGGCGTTCCTGCTGTCGGTTGACCTGTCCGTGCTGTACCTGGCGCTCCCGCACCTCGCCGAGGACCTCCAGCCGGGCAGCACGCAGCAGCTGTGGATCCTCGACATCTACGGATTCATGCTCGCCGGATTCCTCGTCACCATGGGCACCCTCGGCGACCGCATCGGCCGCCGCAAACTGCTCCTGATCGGTGCGGCCGCCTTCGGCGTCGCCTCCGCGCTGGCCGCCTACGCCCACACCGCCGAGATGCTGATCGCCGCCCGGGCCCTGCTCGGCATCGCGGGCGCCACCCTGGCCCCCTCGACGCTCGCGCTGATCACCAACATGTTCAAGCACCCGGCCCAGCGCGGCAAGGCCGTCGCCGTCTGGACCAGCTGCTTCGTCGGCGGCGGCGTCTTCGGCCCGATCCTCGGCGGCATGATGCTGTCCTGGTTCTGGTGGGGCTCCGTCCTGCTGATGGCCGTGCCCGTCATGGTGCTGCTGCTCATCGCCGGGCCGATCCTGCTGCCCGAGTACAAGAACGGCGAGGCGGGTCGCCTCGACCCGCTCAGCGTGGCCCTGTCCCTGCTGACGATCCTGCCCTTCATCTACGGCATCAAGGAACTGGCCCGCGAGACCGAGCCGTTGGCCATCGTCGCGGTCCTGGCCAGCTTCGCCTTCGGCTACCTCTTCGTCCGCCGTCAGGGCCAGCTCGCCGACCCGCTGCTGGACCTCGGCCTGTTCAAGATCCGCGACTACCGCGGGGCCCTGCTCCTCGGTCTGCTGGTCGGCACCGTCACCGGCGGCGCCCTGCTGCTGGTCAACCTCCAGCTCCAGATGGTCGAGGGGCTCTCCCCCTGGAAGACCGGCCTGCTGCTCGCGCCGAGCGCGGTCGGCGTGCTCGTCGCCATCTCCCTGTCCACGGCCCTGGCCACCAAGGTCCGCCCCGCCGCCCTCATGGGCGTCGGCCTGCTGGCCTCCGCCCTCGGGTACGTCCTCCTCTCGCAGGTGGACAGCACCGACAGCACGCTCCTGGTGGTCATCGGCGCGATCCTCGTCAACGGCGGCCTCGGGCCGACCGTGGCCCTCGGCTACGGACTCGTCCTCGCCGCGGCCCCGCCGGAGCGCACCGGTTCGGCCTCCGCCCTGTCCGAGACCAGCGGCGAGTTCGGCGTGGCCGCGGGCATCGCCATCCTCGGCAGCATCGGCACCGCCGTGTACGCCTCCAAGATCTCGGTGCCCTCCGAGGTGCCGGCCGAAGCCGCGCAGGCGGCCAAGGAGTCCATCGCCAACGCCATGGCGGTGGCCGCCGACCTCAAGGGTCCGGCCGCGAACGAGCTGGTCACCTCGGCCCGCGAGGCCTTCACCGCCGGGCTCAACCTGGTCGGCGTCCTCGCCGCGGTCTTCTTCCTCGGCCTGGCCGCCCTGGCCTGGCACTGGTTCCGGCACATGCCGCCGCACCCGAAGCCGGAGGAGGCCGCCGCGGCCGCGGAAGCGGGCACCGGATCCGGCGAGGGCGGCGACGCGGGCGACACCGACGGGGCGGCCGCCGCGGCCTCCGCCGCCGGCATCCCCGCCCAGCCCTCACGGGACGCACGGGAGTCCGAGGACTCCCACGACCCGGTCAGGACCTGAGCCGGCCGCCGTCCGCACCGCACCCGCCGCGCGGGTGCCCATAGGACAGGCCCCGTCCCCCGAAGGAACCGGGGGGACGGGGCCTGAGCCGTTCGAGGGAGCGCGATCCGCCCGCCGGCGCCGGCCGGCCGGGCGGTGGTCAGCGGGGCTTGCGGCCGCAGACGATCGCGTACCCGATCTGGTCCTTGCGCGGGGCGAAGAAACCGCGGTGCAGCCGCGAGAACTCGGTGACGTCCTCCTCGCCGAACTTGCCCGCGACCTCCTCCCGGCGCTCCATCGCCGCCTTCAGGTACTTGCCCTTCATCCCGAACACCCGCGGCCCGCACTGGGTGTACTCCTCCACCTCGAAACCGGCGGCCCGGGTGTGCTCCAGCCACTCCGGCAGGGTGGGCAACTGCGGCAGCTTCAGGGTGTTCATGAAGGTCTCGACCCGCTCCGGCTCGGTGCCCAGGTTCTCCAGGCTGAAGTCGGAGAACACGATCCGGCCCCCCGGCCGCAGCACCCGGAACAGCTCCCGCATCACCTGCGGCAGCCGCGGGGCGTTCTGCAGGGACTCCAGGGCCAGCACCGCGTCGAAGGAACCGTCCGGGAACGGCAGCGCCATGTAGTCCCCGTACCGGAACTCCGCCTGCTGCTCCAGGCCCGAGGTCCGGGCCCGACGACGGGCCGAGGTCAGTTCGTAGTCGCTGACCGTCACCCCCGTCACCCGCACCCCGTGCCGGCGGGCCAGGAACAGCGAGGTCTCGCCCGAGCCGCAGCCGGCGTCCAGCAGCCGCTCGCCGGGCCGCAGCCCCAGCAGGTCGGTCACCTTGCGGGTGATCCGGTGCACGGCCTCCGGCAGCGGGGCCTCGTCGTCGAGGTCGTACCAGTACCACATGTGCAGTTGGCCGCCGCGGAGTTCGTCGGCGATGGGGGCGCGTGCGTCGTAGTGCGCGCCGATGTCCGCGGGGCTCGCCGTCGTCGTTTCCATACCCGTCACTCCCGTCCAGGCGCCACACGCCGTCCGAGCGGCACGACGGCCCATCCTGATCCGGGCCCGCGGAACCCCGCATCTCCCGGAATGCTCAGTGCGGCGCCCGGACCGGGCTCCCGCGACCGGCCCGCCCGCACCGGAAACCGGCAGGTCGGGCGCGATCGGCCGGATCCCGTCGGACGGCCGTGCGGTCGGGGGTCGGGATCCGGCCGAACCCAGGACCGCACGCTCGAAGAAGAGGGGCCGCGGGGGCCGGTGCCAGGATCGGAACGCTCTCCCCCGGTGCGCGGCCGGGGGCCGGGGGGCGGGGGCGGGCGCCGTGCGGGTGCCTCCGCGGGACCGAGAAGGATTCACATGGTCAATCGACGTGCGGTACTGGGGCTCGGCGGTGTGGTGGCGGCCGGCGGTGCGCTGGCCTGGCCGGTCAGTGTGGCGCTGAAAGGAGCCGGGGCCCCCGGCGGGGCGGCGGCGGGACCGTTCGCCGGCTCCGAGCACATCCTCCGGATGGGCAAGGCGGCCATGGCCTCGCCACGGAAGGCGGCCGTGCCGTTCTCCGTACGGATGCCGGTGCCGCGGGTGGCGCGGCCGGTGTCCCGGACGGCCCGCGCCGACGTGTACGAGATAGCCGTCCGCAACGCCTCCGTGGGGATCCTGCCCGGCACGTCGACCCCGGCCGTCACCTACGGCGGCAGCTTCGTCGGCCCCACGATCCGTGCCCGCCGCGGCCGCGCGGTCCGGGTCAAGTACGTCAACCGGCTCGACAAGGCCGTCAACGTCCACCTGCACGGGGCGCACGTCCGCCCCGAACACGACGGCTACCCCATGGACCTGTTCGCGCCCGGCGCCGCGCGGACCTTCGAGTACCCGAACAGCCAGCCCGGGGCCACCCTCTGGTACCACGACCACACCCACCACCAGGAGGCCGAGCACGTCTACCGGGGCCTGCACGGCTTCTACCTGCTGGGGGACCAGGACGAGTACCGCCTCGGCCTGCCCCGCGGCGCCTACGACGTGCCGATCATGCTCCGGGACGCCCACTTCGACGAGGCGGGCGGGCTGATCCTCGACGTGGAGCACCCCGAGGCCCGCTCCACCTTCCTCGCCAACGGCAAACCGGTCCCGTACTTCCCCGTCGCGGGCCGCAAGTACCGTTTCCGGCTCCTCAACTCCTCCATCCACAAGATCTTCCAGCTGGACCTGGGCGGGGCCGAGATGATCCAGATCGGCTCGGACGGCGGCCTGCTGCCGGAGCCGGTCCGGCGCACCCAGCTGACCCTGGCCCCCGCCGAACGCGCCGAGATCGTCGTGGACTTCGGCCGCCACAAGCCGGGCGCCAAACTGGTGCTGTCCGACGCGACCGGGCCGGTGCTCCGCTTCGACGTGGTCCGCGCCGCCCATGACCCGAGCCGGGTCCCCGCCCGGTTGCGGCCGCTGCCGGCCCTGCCCGCGGCCACCACCACCCGCCGCATGAAGCTGGCCGTGGCCCCGTCGATGATGGCCTACGCCATCAACGACCTCGAATGGGACCCGGACCGGATCGACGCCGTCATCAAGGACGGCACCACGGAGATCTGGGAGCTGTACAACGCCGACACCGTGGACTCCCCCTTCGGCGGCATCGACCACACCTTCCACGTGCACCTGGTCCAGTTCCGCGTCCTCGACCGCGACGGCCGCCCGCCGCTGCCCGGCGAGGAGGGCTGGAAGGACACCGTGCTGGTCCGCCCCGGCGAACGCATGCGCATCCAGGCCACCTTCAAGGGGTGGCCCGGCAAGTACGTCTTCCACTGCCACATGCAGGAACACAACGTGGCGGGCATGATGTCCCAGCTCCTCCTCACCGACTGACCCACCGGACCGTCCGGGCCGGGCCGACACCCGGCCCGGACGGCCTAGGCTCGGGCCATGCAGCACGAAGGAACGAGGACGGGCGCAGGGCTGGTGGTCGCGCAGACCACGGTCGACGACGAGGCGGCGGCACTGGAGCTGGCCCGAGGCGCCGTGGCGGCCCGGCTCGCGGCCTGCGCGCACGTCGACGCGCCGATCCGGGCGGTCTACCGCTGGGAGGGCGAGGTCCGCACGGACACCGAGTGGCGGATCTCCTTCAAGACCCCCGAGGACCGCGTGGCGGAGCTGGGCACCTGGCTCCACGCCCACCACCCCTACGACCTCCCCCAGTGGCTCGTCCTCCCCACCACGGACACCTCCCCCGCCTACCTCGCCTGGGCCACCGGGGAAACCCGCCCCGAGACGTAGCCCGGGGGAAGCCCGACGGGGCGGTGGGATCGGCGGTAGGATCGGGGCATGGCAGAGACCGTCGGGAAGTACTCGATCACCATGCCGCGGGAGATCGCGGAGGCGGCGCGCAGCCGTGGCGGAGCCGCGGGCCTGTCGGCCTACGTCGCCGCGGCGGTGGCCCGCCAGATCGAGCGGGACGCCCTCGACGAGCTCATCGAGGCGGCCGAGGCCGAGCACGGGCAGGTCGGCGAGGAAGAGGTGCGGGCGCTGCGCGACCAGCTCCACGAGGCCCGCCGCGCCCAGGGCGTGCCGGTGCCGGGCGAGGCCGACGCCGCGTGACCCGCCCCGCCGCTTCCGCGGGAACGCTCGTGCTCGACAGCGAAGGACTCGCGAAGGCCGTCCTCCGGGACCGCGCGGTCACGGCCTGGCTCGCCCTGGCCCGGGCCGAGGACATGCGGGTCGTCACCTCCGCGGCCACCCTCGTGGAGGTGATCCACCCCAGGATCGGGCGCCCCGCCCTGGAATGGACCCTGTCCCGGCTGACCGTGCTGCCCGTGACGGAGAGCATCGCCCGCCGGGCCGCCGACCTGCTGGCCGGGGCCGGTCTGCACGGGCACAAGTACGCCATCGACGCCATGGTCGCCGCCACCGCGCTGGAGGCCCCCGGCCCCGTCACCGTCCTCACCTCCGACCCCGAGGACCTGATCGCCCTCTGCGGCAGGAAGGCCGCCGTCCTCAAGGTCTGAGCGGTCCGGCGACCCCACCACCCCTCAGAACAGGTCCGGGACCGTCCAGCCGTCCAGGTCGTATTCGTTCAGGCAGGTGTCCACGAAGGACTTGTAGGCGTCCACGCTGCCGTTGGTGGTCTGGGACATCAGCAGCTCCACGCGGGTGTTCTCGTGGTTGCCCGCGTAGTTGCGCTCGTACAGCTCGTGCCGGCCGCCGAACTCGGTGCCCACCGCGTCCCACAACAGCTTCATCACCTTGACCCGGTCCACCGCCTCGACCCCGCCCGAGCCCCGCAGGTAGCGGTCCAGGTACGGGCGGACGTCGGGGTTCTTGAAGTCCTCCACGCTGGAGTTGAGGTAGATCAGGCCGCTGGCCACGTCCTGCTGGATGATCTCCCGGATCCTCGGGTAGCCGATCTGCATGAACCACCGGTACGCCATCCCGTACTGCGGGTTCGGCAGCACCGCGCCGTTCTTCCACTCCACCGGATTGCGGGCGGCCGCGTCGGAGAACGCCCAGAAGAGGTTCCGCCAGGCCAGCACCTCCCCGATGCGGGACTGCACCCCGCGGAAGTCCTTCGTCCCGGTGATCTCCAGGGCCTTGATCAGCAGCCCGGCGATGAACTCCAGCTTCACCGCCAGCCGCGTGCAGCCGTGGAAGGTGAACCGCTCCATGAACCCGGACCGGCCCGCGAACATCTGGATCTTGCCGAGGTGCCCGTAGACGAAGACGTTCTCCCAGGGGATCAGCACCTTGTCCAGGACCAGGATGGTGTCGTTCTCGTCGAGCCGGGAGGACAGCGGGTAGTCGAAGGGGGAGCCCTGCGCCGTGGCCGCCGTGTAGGAGGTCCGGCAGATCAGCTTCATGCCCGGCGCGTCCATCGGCACCGTCGCGATCAGCGCGAACTCCTTCTTCTTGATGGGCAGCCCGAAGTGCGCGATGAAGTTGTACTGCGCCAGGGCACTGCCCGTGGCCACCACCTTCGCCCCCGACACGATCAGCCCCGCGTCGGTCTCCTTCTCCACCCGTATGAACACGTCCGCGACCTCGTCCGGGCCGCGGTCCCGGTCCACCGGCGGGTGCACGATCGCGTGGTTCCAGAAGAGCACCTTCTCCTGGGACTCCCGGTACCAGCGGCGCGCGTTGTCCGAGTACGGCTCGTAGTAGTCGGCGTTCGCGCCCAGCGTCCCCAGGAAGGAGCCCTTGTAGTCGGGGCTGCGGCCCATCCACCCGTACGTCATCCGCGCCCAGGCCGCGATGGCCCGCTGGTCGGCGACCAGGTCCTCGGCGCTGCGCGGGGTGGTGAAGAAGCTGTGGGTGTAGCCGTCGCTGCCGGTGTCCGTCGGCTTCGTGAGGATGCCGCGCTGCGCCGGGTCGTGCAGCGCGTCGTACAGACGGGCCGTCATCCGGATCGGATTGCGGAAGGCGGGGTGCGTGGTGACGTCCTTGACCCGCTCGCCGTACAGGTAGATCTCCCGACCGTCCTTGAGGCTCTCGATGTACTCGGCGCCGGTCTGCGGGCGGGTGACGCGCCGCGGGGCACCGGGATCGGCACCGGAAGCGGCACCCGCACCGACACCGGTGACGGCGTCCGTGCCGGCGCTGTCGGCGGGGAGGTCCTGACGCTCGGCCATGGGCTGGTTTCCCTCTTCTTCCGGCTTCAACGGGCGGGGCGCGCCTGCCGGCTCCACCGGCCGGGCCCGTACGGGCGGATCCGGCCCGCCCCCGCGAACCCCCGGGCCCGCCGGGCATCCCGGGTCCGCGCCCGCGGGACCGGCGGCGGCGCCGCCGACACGGCTCCTCATCGTGGCAGCGCCCCTCCCGCCGCGGCGTCTCCGAGATTGCGGGCAACCCGGAAGATGCGGCCCCGCGCCCGCTCCTGGAACGGTCGGAGCGACATGTGGGCTGTTCCGTGATTCCCAGGAGGACATGGTGCTGACGACCGAGGTGCCGACGCGCGAGCAGCTGGTGGAGCGCGTCTCCCAGCTGGTTCCGCTGCTGCAGGGCCACGCGGCCTGGGCGGAGGAGAACCGGCGCATCCACGAGGAGGCCGTCGAGGCCCTCGCCGACGCGGGCGTCTTCCGGCTGCGCGTGCCCAAGCGGTACGGCGGCTACGAGAGCGACACCCGCACCCTCGTGGACGTCGCCGCCGAGATCGCCCGCGCCGACGGCTCCACCTCCTGGGTCGCCTCCGTCTACTGGATCCCCGGCTGGATGGCGGGCCTCTTCCCCGACCACGTCCAGGACGAGGTGTTCACCACCCCCGACGTCCGCGTCTGCGGCACCCTGAGCCCCGGCGGCATGGCCGCCCCCACCGACGGCGGGATCGTCGTCAACGGCCAGTGGAAGTTCATCAGCGGCGCCCTGCACGCCCACTGGCAGATCATCGTGGCGATTCAGCCGCTCCCCGACGGCCAGGCCCTGCCCGTCATGGCGCTCGTCCCGATCGGCGACCTGCAGATCGTCGACGACTGGCACACCTCCGGGCTCAAGGCCACCGGCAGCGTGACCACCGTCGCCCAGAACCTGTTCGTCCCCGCGGACCGGGTGCTTCCGCTGCCCGTCATCGTGCAGGGCGGCGGCGGGGCCTCCAAGGCCAACGCCGACAGCCCCCTCCACCGCGCCCCGCTGCTGCCCGTCGCCTCCGCCTCCTCCGTCGGCGCCGTCCTCGGCCTGGCCCGCGCCGCCGGGGAGAACTTCTTCAGCCGGCTGCCCGACCGGAAGATCACGTACACCGACTACGCCTCCCAGGCCGAGGCCCCCCTCACCCACCACCAGGTGGCCGAGGCGGCCCTCAAGACCGACCAGGCCGAGTTCCACGCCCACCGGCTGGCCGCCCTCGTGGACGGCAAGTCCGCCACCGGCGAGCCCTGGTCCCTCCCGGAGCGGGTCCGGGCCCGCGCCGACCTCGGCGCCGTCTGCCGCCTCGCCAAGGAGGCCGTGGACATCTACCAGACCGCGGGCGGCGGCTCCTCCATCTACTCCGACGTGCCGCTCCAGCGCATCGCCCGCGACGTCCAGGCCGTCAACCTGCACGCCCTGATGCACCCCGACACCAACAACGAGCTCTACGGCCGCGTCCTGTGCGGCCTGGAGCCCAACACCCTCTACGTCTGACCGGTCCGGGCCCCGCCCCTCCGCGGGCGCCCGCCGTACGGACCCCGGGCCGCGGCCCCCCCCCCCCGGGCCCCCCCCCCCCCCCCCCCCCCCCCCCCCCCCCCCCCCCACACCCACCCGGGGCACGAAAGAC
>NZ_JBEOSD010000119.1:0-26206 GCF_040302735.1 Streptomyces sp. NPDC097619
GCCCCCTCCCCATCTTCTGGTTTGCTCGGGGCCCACCCCCCCCCCGCGCGGCCGGCCCCCCGCGGGGGGGCGCGCCGCGGCCGTCGCCGTTCCCGGCGCTCCCCCGGACCGCCACCTCCATGATCGTCCGAAAATCCGCCGGTTCGTCCCCCGTCCGGTGCAACCGGTCCCGGCCCCCGGGGTGTCCCTACCGGTGACACTGTCCCCGTCTCACGAGAATCGGGGGGACGCAATGCCTCACCGTTCCGTCCGTCGTCGGCGCCTCGCGGCCCTGTCCGCGGGCGTCCTCCTCACCGCCGGCGCCGCACTCGCCGCACCGGCCTCCGCCGCCGCGGCCGCGCCCGCGCCCGAGCGGTCCCGCACCGCCACCCAGACCCCTCAGGTGGTCAACGCCCGCTACGGCACGCACTGCACCTTCGACCGCCTGGTCATCGACGTGAAGGGATACGTGCCCCCGGTCACGGTCACCCGGGTGCCCGAGCTGATCTACGACGGCTCCGGTGACAAGGTCCCGCTGCCCGGCAAGCACTTCCTGGAGATCCGGATGCACCCTGCGCAGGCCCACGACGACGAGGGCCACCCCGTCTACACCGGCCCCCGCCTCAAGAAGCTCACCCTGCCCAAGCTCAAGGGCATCGCCCTCACCGGCGACTACGAGGGGTACGTGACCTTCGGCGCCGCCTTCGCCACCAAGCCCACCTACACCACCTTCACCCTGCACGACCCGGAGCGCTGGGTCATCGACTTCGCGCACCCGAACGTCTGCTGACCGCGGCCGCGGTCCGGACCTGCCGGCGCGTCCGGCCCCAGGAGCCACTGACGTTCCGGCAGGTCACAGCAGGGAGACGTACCTCACCGTCCAGGGACGGAGACCACACCGGCACGGCTTGTGAGCGGCGGGCGGGGGCACTAGGGTCATCGGGCCTTGGTGTTCGGGAAACCGGTGGGAAACCGGTGCGGCCCTCGCCACTGTGATCGGGAAGTCCGGCTCCACTCCCACGGGAAAGCCACTGGGCCCGTACGGGAGACCGTCGGGACCGGGAAGGCGGAGCCAGGGCGGCAGCACCCGTGAGCCAGGAGACCGGCCGGGGCGCGTTGTCCATCCACGAGGTGCTGGAGAGGTCTCCCCCACTCATGCATATCGCCGAGGGGTTCCTGCCCCCTTTGCACGCGGTCGCCTGGGGCGCCGCGTCCGCCCCCTTCGTCGTCCACGGGGTCCGCGCCCTGACCCGCGAGGTCAAGGCCAACCCCGAGAGCACGCTGTTGCTCGGCGCGTCCGGGGCCTTCACGTTCGTCCTGTCCGCCCTGAAGATCCCTTCGGTGACGGGCAGTTGCTCGCACCCCACCGGAACGGGCCTGGGAGCGATACTCTTCCGGCCGCCCATCATGGCGGTCCTGGGCACCATCACCCTGCTCTTCCAGGCCCTGTTGCTCGCCCACGGGGGTCTCACCACCCTCGGCGCGAACGTGTTCTCCATGGCCATCGCGGGCCCCTGGGCCGGCTACGGGGTCTATCGACTGCTCCGCCGGACCGGGGCCCCGCTGATGGTCTCCGTCTTCTTCGGCGCCTTCTTCGCCGACCTGGTCACCTACTGCGTGACCAGCGTGCAGCTGGCGCTGGCCTTCCCCGACCCGGGCACCGGATTCCTCGGCGCCCTCGCGAAGTTCGGCGGCATCTTCGCCGTCACCCAGATCCCGCTGGCCGTCAGCGAGGGCCTGCTCACCGTTCTGGTGATGCGCCTCCTCACGCAGTCCAGCAAGAGCGACCTGATCCGGCTCGGAGTGCTCGGCGGCGCCGGCACCACCGCCCGCGACTCCCGGGAGGTGGCGGCCCGATGAGCCGTAACGCGAAGATCAACACCCTGCTCCTGCTGCTCGTGGCCGCGCTCGCGGTCCTGCCGCTGGCCCTGGGCCTCGGCGAGGGCAAGGAGGAGCCGTTCGCGGGGGCCGACGCCCAGGCGGAGACGGCCATCACCGAGCTGCGGCCGGACTACGAGCCCTGGTTCTCCCCCCTGTACGAACCGCCCTCCGGGGAGATCGAGTCGGCCCTGTTCGCCCTCCAGGCCGCGATCGGCGCGGGCGTGCTGGCCTACTACTTCGGGCTGCGCCGCGGCCGTCGCCAGGGCGAGTCCAAGGCCGCCGCCGCGGAACCGGAGGCCACCACCGGGGCCTCCGCCGCCCCCACGGAGTCCTGACCCGGTGCTCCCCATCGACGCGGCCGCGCACAGCAGCCGCTGGCGGGGGCGGCATCCACTGGAGAAGGCGGTGCTCGGCTTCGGCCTGACCGGGGCGGCGGTGTCACTGCCGCCCTGGCCGGGCGGTCCGTTGGTGGCCGCGGCCACCCTGACCGTGCTGCTGGGCCCCGCCGGGGTGCCCGGGCGCAAGCTGTGGCGGGCCTTCCGGATCCCGTTGGGCTTCTGCTTCACCGGCGCGGTGCCGCTGCTGTTCGCGGTGGGCGGCCCGCACGGCCTGGTGAGCCTGGCCCCGGACGGGCCCCGCCACGCGGGCGAACTCCTGCTGCGGACCTCGGCGGCCTCCCTCGGGGTGCTGCTGTTCGCCTTCACCACGCCCGTCTCCGACGTGCTGCCCCGACTGGTCCGGGCCGGCGTGCCCGCCCCCGTGGTGG
This sequence comes from Streptomyces sp. NPDC097619, assembly GCF_040302735.1. Classification (NCBI taxonomy): domain Bacteria; kingdom Bacillati; phylum Actinomycetota; class Actinomycetes; order Kitasatosporales; family Streptomycetaceae; genus Streptomyces; species Streptomyces sp. NPDC097619. The sequence goes on from NZ_JBEOSD010000119.1 coordinate 2,627, forward strand.
ACGTGGCCATGGTGATGTACCGGATCGGCTTCCTCCTGCTGGACTCGCTGGCGCGGATCCGGCAGGCCCAGGCGGCCCGGCTCGGGCACACCGGCCGGGCCGCGACCTGGCGTTCCCTGGCCGGGCTGGGCGCCACGGCCTTCGTGCGCGCCTTCGACCGGGCCGGCCGGCTCCAGTCGGGGCTCGCCGGCCGGGGCTACGACGGGACCCTGCGGGTCCTCGTCCCCGAAGCGACCCTGTCCGCCCGCTTCCTGACCGGCACGGCGGTCCTCCTGGCGGGGCTCGTCGCCGCCACCCTCGCACTGAAAGGTCTGTGGCCGTGGCCCTGACGGAACAGCCGTCCCCGCTGGTGGAGCTCACCGGCGCGCACTACGCCTACGAGGAGGGGCCGCCGGTCCTGACGGGCGTCGACTTCGCCATCCCCGAGGGCCGGTCCCTGGCCCTACTGGGCCGCAACGGCAGCGGCAAGACCACGCTGCTGCGGCTGCTCAGCGGAGGTCTGCGGCTGCCCTCCGGGCAGGGGGAACTCCTGCTGGACGGCGAGCCCGTGCGCCACGACCGGAAGGGCCTGACCCGGCTGCGGACCTCCGTGCAACTGGTGGTGCAGGATCCGGACGACCAGCTCTTCGCGGCCTCGGTGGCCCAGGACGTCTCCTTCGGTCCGATGAACCTCGGGCTCGGGGAGGCGGAGGTCCGCGAGCGGGTCGGGGCGGCCCTGGCCGCCCTGGGCATCGAGGCCCTGCACGACCGGCCCACCCACCTGCTGTCCTACGGACAGCGCAAGCGGGCGGCGATCGCGGGAGCGGTGGCCATGCGACCGCGGGTGCTGATCCTGGACGAGCCGACGGCCGGTCTCGACCCCGACGGACAGGAACGGCTGCTGACCGCCCTGGAGGGGCTGCGGGCATCGGGCACCACGGTGGTGATGTCCACGCACGACGTGGAGCTCGCCGTGCGCTGGGCGCAGGACGCGGCGATCCTGACCCCGGCCGGTCCGCGCACCGGGCCCACGGCGGAACTGCTCGCGGACGCCGCGCTGTTGACCTCCGCGGGGTTGCGGCCCGCGTGGGCCCCGGCGGTGGCGCGGTTCCTGCGCTCCCGGGAGCTGCTGGCCCCGGGCGAGCCGGGACCGCTCACCCCCCAGGAGTTGTCCGCCCGCTTCTAGGCTTCCCGGCGGCCGGGGGGCGGGCGCCTACGATGGGGCGCATGTCGCTGCCCCACGCCATCCTCACGGCCCTGCTGGAGAAGCCCTCGTCGGGTCTGGAGCTGACGCGGCGGTTCGACCGGTCGATCGGCTACTTCTGGTCCGCCTCGCACCAGCAGATCTACCGCGAGCTGGGGCGGTTGGAGGAGGCGGGGCTGATCAGGGCGCTGCCGAGCGCGCAGCCCTCGCGCGGTCAGCGCAAGGAGTTCGAGGTGCTGGCGGCGGGCGAGGCCGAGCTGGTGCGCTGGGTGGGCGAGAGCCAGGACCCGAAGCCGGTGCGGGACCCGCTGTTGCTGCGGCTGCGCGCCGCGGGGGTGGTGGGTCCGCAGGGTCTGGCCGGGGAGCTGCGCCGCCACCTGGAGCTGCACCGGAAGCAGCTGGCGATGTACGAGGCGATCGAGGAGCGGGACTTCCCGCCGGAGCGGAACGCCGACGAGGACCGGCTGCGGAGGTTGGTGCTGCACGGCGGCACGGCCCTGGAGGGCTTCTGGCTGCGGTGGCTGGAGGAGGCCCTGGCGGAGGTCGAGGACATGGCCGGGCCGGAGAACGGGGCCTGAGCCCGGCCGCCGCCCCCGAGGGGGTCCGCCGGGCCCAGGGGGCGCGTCACTTGTTCAGGGCGTCCCAGAACTCCTCGAAGGTGAGCTTGCCGTCGTGGTTCGCGTCCTTGGAGGCGATCACGGCGTCGGCCACCGGGCCGGTGACGAACGGGTCGCCCATCTGAGCCATGGCCTGCTTGAACTCGTCGGCCGTCACGAAGCCGTCGCCGTTCGCGTCGAACCGGCCGAAGGTCTCGCGTGCGCTCTCGATGTCCGCCACTGGGATCCACCCCTTCTTGGTGCTTGTTGACCGGCTCAGGGTAGCGGCGCCCGCGCGGTGATCGTGCCGGGGGGTGGCCCACCGAGCGTCCGACAGAAATCCAATTACTCTTCCGTAATACGGAAGCGAGAATTCCAGCCATTGTCCGGGCTCCGGACTTGTCACGCTCCGGGATCGCGGCATAACGTAACGGCATTGCCGCCACACCAGGAGCGCAGGGCTCCCGCGACTAGCGGCAACTAGGGCGATCACACAGGTGACCATCACTACTGACGCATCGATTGACATTTCGATTGAGGCATCATTCGAGGTCCTGCCCTTCACCCGTACCTGCCGTCATATCTGGGAAGACGGCGACCATGTGCTCATCGGCGTGAGTCCGGGCAACAGCTACTTCAGCGCGGAGCGCGTCGCCGCGCTCGCCCGGTGGGCCTCCGAGCGGTTCGCTCAGGTCGACTTCGTCTACGCGGACCTCCACGTGGACCGCATGTTCGCCGCTTTCGGCTACACCCGCGAGCACGCGGAGCGGCGGGCCGCGAAAGAGATCAAAGCGGTACGGAGAAGGATCCTCAAAGGGGTGTCGGAATCCCTCGACCGATACTCGGGCATACGGGTCAGGGGGCTCTCGGAATTCCAGGAGGACCCGGTCTACAAGCTGCTGCACCGACGTGTGCTGCACTTCTTGGAAGCGGATCCGGAATTTCGGAAGGGCTGCGAGAGGATGGCTTTGCACTTCATGGGCACCAAGGTGCCGGAGGGTGAATCCATCACGACGGAACAGCTACAGGTCTGTTTCGACTACATTGCCGCGGAACTGCCCTTCTTCGTGGACACGCCCAGCATCCTGGACGTGCCCTCGTCGGTCTCCGCGTACCACGTCGACATGCCGCTGACCGAGGTCCTGTACGCCCGGGGCGGCGGCCTGCGGGCCATGCGGAACCAGGCGTACGCGGTCGTGCGGCCGGAAGCACCGGCGCGGGAGGTCCCCGCGGCCACGGAAGGGAACGGCGATGAGCGTCGAGCAGCTTGAGACACCGGGGGCCCCGGTGGAGGCGTCCGGGGCGGTCGAGCCGCTCCTGGACTTCCCGCTGTCCCGCCGCGGGGACGTGCTCCCCGAAGAGTGCGCGCGGCTGCGCGAGCGGGCCCCCGTGGCCCGGGTGCGCACCCTGACCGGGGATCCGGCCTGGTTGGTGAGCAGCCACGCGCTGGCCAAGCGGGTGCTGGAGGACGAGCGCTTCAGCCTCAAGGACACGGCGAACGCGGGGGTGCCCCGCCAGTACGCGCTGACGATCCCGCCCGAGGTCGTGAACAACATGGGCAACATCAACGGCGCCGGACTCCGGCAGGCCGTGATGAAGTCCCTCAGTCCGCGCCGGGCCGGGCTGGAGGAGTTCCTGCGGCGCACGGCCCACGGTCTGGTGGACGCGCTGGAGGCCGAGGGCGGCCCGGCCGACCTGCGGGGCGGCTTCGCCGACCCGTACTCGGCGGCCCTGCACTGCGAGGTGCTGGGGGTGCCCTTCGCGGACTGGCGGCGGCTGATGTCCGGCCTGGACACGGCCTTCATGACGGCGGCCGAGCCCTTCGCCGACTCCGCCCTCAACTGGTACAAGGACGTCGGCTACTTCGTGGACCGCTTCCAGGAGCAGCTGGAGCGACCGGCGGAACGGCGGACCGGGCTGCTGGGGCGGTTCGCGGACCTGCGGGAGGCCGATCCGGAATCCTCGCACCTGACCGACGAGATGTTCGCGACGGTCGCGGTCTCGCTGTTCGGGGCGGGGGCGGTGTCCACCTCCTCCTTCCTGGTGCTGGCGACGCTGACGCTGCTCCAGCGGCCGGAGCTGGTGACCTACCTGCGGACGCGTCCGGAGCGGACCGGCGCGGTGGTGGAGGAGCTGCTGCGCGTGAACCTCTCCATCGGGGACGGTCTGCCCCGAATCGCCCTCGACGACGTGCGGTTGGGCGAGGTCCTGGTGAAGCGGGGGGAGTTGGTGCTGGTCCTGGTGGAGGGCGCCAACTTCGACCCCGAGGTCTTCGACGCGCCCGAACGCGTCGATCCGGAGCGGGAATCCAACCCGCACCTGTCCTTCGGCGCGGGCCGGCACTTCTGCCCGGCTTCCGCGCTGGGGCGTGCGCACGCCGAGTTCGCACTCGCGGTGCTGGTCGAGCGACTGCCCGGGCTCCGGCTCGCGGTCCCGGCCGAGAACCTGGTGTGGCGCACGGGGTTCATCAAGCGGCTGCCGGAACGGCTCCCGGTGGCCTGGTGAACCCACGGCGCCCCGGGAGTGGTGTGGATCCCCGGGGCGCCGCACGCGCTCCCGCCGGCCGGTCGCCGTCCCGACCGGCCGGCGGGGCCGTCAGCGGAAGATGCCCGTGTGGCCGAGGGAGTAGCGACCGGGCTGCGGGTAGACGGCCAGGCCGTGCGGGCCCCCGCCGACCGGGATGCGGGCCAGCTGCTTTCCGGTGACGGTGTCGAGGGCGTACACCTCCCCGTCGTAGCGGCCGGAGAGCCAGAGCACCTTGCCGTCGGCGGACACTCCGCCCATGTCGGGGCTGCCGCCGTCGGGCAGCGTCCACTTCTTGGTGAGGCGGTTCTTCGGGAAGTCGAAGACCGAGACCGTGCCCTCGCCGCGGTTGGAGACGTACATCTCCTTGGAGTCGCGGCTGATGTAGAGGCCGTGGCAGCCCTTTCCGGTGGGCAGCAGCTTGGGCGTGGTGAACTTCTCCCCGTCCAGCACCCACATGCCGTGGGCCATCATGTCGGCGATGTAGAAGGTCTTCCCGTCGGGCGAGATCTTCACGTCCTGCGGCATGGCCCCCTCGAAGGGGATCTTCTGCTGTCCGACGACCTCCATCTTCTCCGTGTCGACCTTGAGCAGTTCGCCGGAGAACTCGCAGGAGACGACGAAGTACCGGCCGTCCGCGGAGAAGTCGGCGTGGTTGACGCCGAAGCAGCTGACGGGGACGGTCTTGACCCGGTTCATGGTGTGGGGGTCCCGGAAGACCAGCTCCTTGTCCATGGAGGCCATGACCACGGCGTACTTGCCGTCGGGCGTGAAGTAGAGGTTGTACGGGTCGTGGACCTCGACCGGTTTGCCGGCCTCGCCCGTGGCCGGGTTGATCGGGGTGAGCGTGTGCCCCCGGTTGTTGTTGACCCAGAGGGTCTTCAGGTCCCAGGAGGGCACCACGTGCTGGGGCTGCACGCCCACCGGGATGGTGTCGATGACCTTGTAGGTGACCGGGTCGATGACGGACACGGTGTTGGAGGCGGTGTTCGGCACGTACACCCGGGAGGGGAAGTCCTTCACCACGGGTGACAGCTTGTTCGGCCGGTCCGCCGCGTACACGTCGTTCGGGTCCAGCAGCGGGGGCATCCCGGGCAGTCCCGGCGGGGCGGCGGGGACGGCCTTGGCGGGGCGGGCCGGGCCCTTGGAGCCGAGCGCCTCGGGCTCGCCGTCGGCGGCCCCACAGCCCGCGAGGGCGGTGAGGACCAGTCCGGCGAGCAGCACGGTGGCCTTCCGGGGAAGGCGGGTGGGGGTCATGGGGTCAACAGCTCCGTGGTGGTCACCGCGCGCAGTCCGCGGCGCGCGAGTTCGTCGAGGAGGGGCGGCAGGGCGGCGACCGTGTCCGCGTAGCCGAAGTGCAGGCTCACCACCGATCCTTCGCGGACGGTCCCGGTGACGTTGCGGACGACGGCCGCGGCGCCGGGCGAGGTGAAGTCGAGGGAGTCCACGTCGTAGGAGAGGACGTGGGGGTAGCCGGCCCGGCGGGCCAGTCGGGCCACGGTCTCGGTGGCGTACTGGGCCCGGGAGGGGCGGAACCAGGTCCCGATGGAGCCGGTGAGGGCGCGCAGCCGGCGGGCGCAGCCGGTGATCTCTGCGTACGCCTCTTCCTCGGGCATGGCGCCGATGTCGAGGTGGCGTTGGGTGTGGTTGCCGAGTTCGTGGCCGCCGTCGAGGATCCGGCGGGCGAGTTCGGGGTGGGCGTCGAGCCAGGTGCCGACGGCGAGCACGGTGACGCGCGCCCCGGCGCGTTCGGCCTCGGCCAGGAGGGAGCGGGCGGTGGCGGGGTCGCCATTGCCGTGGAAGGTGAGGGCGACGCGGGGGCGGTCGCGGGGGCCGTTCCCGATCTGGGCGGGCAGGCCGCGGAAGGCGCGGGGGGCCGGGGCGGCGGGTGGGGCGGGCGGGGCCTTGCGGGCGGGGGTGGCGGTGGGTCCGGGCGGCGGCGGGGTGCGTTCCGTGCCGCAGGCGGCGGCGAGGGCACCGGCGGCGACCGCCGCCCCGGCGCGCAGCGCGGCCCGGCGGTCCGAGGAGCAGATCACGCGACCATTTAAGGGGCGGGATGCCCCAAAGGTAATGATTGACCCATTTCGGGACCACCGACCGAGCGGGGCCGAACGAGGGTCCGTCCACTATGTGATCAACGATTTACGCACTGGGGTCGATATTTATTCAATAAAACCTAGGTGAGTGGCCCATCTCACCTAGGTTTTAGCTAGAAACTCTAGGTATTTACACACTTATGTCCGAGTCGGGACTTTTGGCATCTTGGCGCTCTTCTGCCATAGTCGGAACCACGACTTCCCGTTGACCCGAGCGAGGTCGCACAGCCGCCGAGGACCACACCCCTTCCGGTCCTCGGCGCACTCACGAAGCCCCCGCACCGCCCCACCACGGCGCCCAGGGGGCTTCTGCGTTCCCCGGGCCGCCGCGATCCGCCCCGCCCGGACCCTCAGTGCCGGTCGCCGACGCGCATCTCGAACCACGTGGTCTTGCCACGGGGCTCCAGGTCCGCGCCCCACCGGTCGGAGAGCTTGTCCACCAGCATCAGCCCGCGCCCGCTCACGTCGAGCTCCGCCACCGGCAGCAGACAGGGCAGACCCCGCGAGGGGTCCCGCAGGTCCACCCGGATCCAGTCCCTGCGCCGGCGCAACCGGAGCCCGAAGGAGCGCGCCCCGGTGTGCCGGACGGCATTGCCCACCAGCTCCGACACCAGCAGCACCGCGTACTCCACCACCTGCCCGGACAGGCCCCACTCCCGCACCAACACGGCCTGGGTGAGGCGCCGGGCGGTCCGCGCCGACTCCGGGCACGAGGGCAGCGTCACCCAGTCCTGGGAGGGGTCGCCGTGCAACTCCAGCACACCGGGCCCCTGTTCGACTTCCGGGGCCGTCAACGGCCGTACGGCGGAAGCGCTGTTGCGCTGCCGCGGCTGTTCCACACCCTCCAGGCCCGCCATGCACCCATCATGAACGGCCCGCGGGGCCCCGCGGGCCGTTCCTCCGGAATACACCCCCCTGAACCGGCCGGCCCCCGCGACCCCCGTGACATATGCCTTCGGCAGCCGCACCCGCGCGCCGCCCCCCTGACCAGCGACTACGCCACGCACGCGGAAGATCACCTTCAGTGCATCCGGGCAGCTCCTTAAGCCTGCTTTAAGCCCGGGCTAAGCCACCCACAGGGGGGACGCGGCTCCCGGCCGCGCCCCCACCCGATCCTCCGGCCGCGCTCCGGTCAGGAACCGGACCGCGCGGCCTCCTCCTCCACCGAGACGAACGTGGCCTTGCCCGGACCCTCCGCGACGAAGCTGCTCATGCCGCGCTCCCGGTCCTCGGTGGCGAACAGCCCCGCGAACCACGTGCGTTCGATGGCCAGCCCGGTGTCGATGTCGGCCTCCAGACCGGCGTCCACGCTCTCCTTCGCGGCCCGCAGCGCGATGGCCGGGCCCTGCGCCAGCTTCGCCGCCCAGGCGTACGCCTGCTCGTACACCTCCGCCGCGGGCACCACCCGGTCCACCAGGCCCAGGGCCAGGGCCTCGGGGGCCTTCACCATCCGGCCCGTGAAGATCAGGTCCTTGGCGCGGGAGGGGCCGATCAGCCGGGACAGCCGCTGGGTGCCGCCCGCGCCCGGGATCAGACCCAACAGGATCTCGGGCTGTCCGAGCTTGGCGTCCTCCGCCGCGATCCGGTAGTCCGCGCACAGCGCCAGCTCGCAGCCACCGCCCAGCGCGTACCCGGTGACGGCCGCGACCACCGGCTTGGGGATCCGGGCCACCGCCGTGAAGGAGTCCTGCAGGGCCCGGGACCGGGCGACCATCGCCGCGTGGTCCATGGCCTGCATCTCCTTGATGTCCGCGCCCGCCGCGAACACCTTCTCGCCGCCGTAGAGGACCACGGCGCGCACGTCCGCGCGCTCGGTGGCCTCCACCGCCAGTTCGCGCAGCCGGTCCTGGGTGGCGATGTCCAGCGCGTTCATCGGCGGACGGGCCAGACGGATGGTGCCGACGCCTTCGGAGACTTCCAGAGAGATGGTCATGCCGGGAAGGTTAGTACCGGTTAACCCGCCGCGGACCGGTGCCGTCCGTCACAGCCCCCGCCCGGACGGGACCGGCCCGGACACGCCGTGGGGCCCGGCACCGCGGCGTGCGGTGCCGGGCCCCACGGGGCGGACGGGACTCAGGCGGTCCACTCCGACCAGGGCATGTTCCACCCGTTCAGGCCGTTCTCCGGGGCGATCTGCTTGTCCTTGGAGTTCTTCACCACGACCACGTCACCGATGAGGGAGTTGTCGAAGAACCAGGCCGCCGGGGCGTCGGGGTCCCCGCCGCCGCGCTGGTCGCGCAGGCCCACGCAGCCGTGGCTGACGTTCTCGGAGCCGAAGGTGCTCGGCGCGGCCCAGTAGTTGCCGTGGACGAAGGTGCCGGAGTTCGACAGCCGCATGGCGTGCGGCACGTCCTCGATGTCGTACTCGCCGCCGAAGCCGACAGTGGCCCCGTTCATGCGGGTCACCTCGTACTTCTCGCTGATGACCATCTGCCCGTTGTACGTGGTGGTGGCGGGGGCGCCCGCGGTGATCGGCAGGTTCTTGACGACCTTGCCGTCCCGGACCACCTGCATCTGCTTGGTGCTCGCGTCGACGGTGGAGACCTGCGAACGGCCGATCGTGAAGCGCACCGTGCGGGTCTGCTTGCCGTAGACCCCGGGGCGGCCCTGCACCCCGTCCAGGTTGAGCTTCACCGTGACCTTGGTGCCCGGCGCCCAGTAGTCCTCCGGACGGAAGTCCAGGCGGTCGTTGCCGAACCAGTGGCCCTCGACCGGCACGGACGGCTCGGCCGTCACCGTGATGGCCTTCTCCACGGCCTCCGGATCGGTGATGCCCCGGGTGAAGTTGATGGAGACCGGCATGCCCACGCCGACGGTGGTGCCGTCCTCGGGGGTGTAGTGCCCGATGAAGGTGTTCTTCGGGGTGAGGGTGGTGAAGGAGACGTCCTTGGCGGACTCGCGCCCGGCGGCGTCCTGGGCCACCGCGTGCACCTTGTACTCGGTGGCGGCGCCGAGGTGACGGACCGGCTCCCAGCTGCGGCCGTCGGCGGCCAGGGTGCCCTCGACGGCGTTGCCCTTGGTGTCGGCCACGGTGACCTTGGTCAGCTTGCCGTTCGACGCGCTGATCTTCAGGACGCCGCTCGTCGCGACCTCCTTGGCACCGTCGGCGGGAGTGACGGACAGGACGGCCTTGGACGCCTCCGTGCCCGTGCCGACCGAACTGCTGCCGCCCTTCCCCTGGTCCGCCGCGCCGCCGCCCTGGGCACCGCTACAGGCCGAGGTGAGCAGCAGCGCCGCGCCCAGCAGGAGGGCGGCCGGTATCCGCTGCAACTTCACTGTGGATCTTCTCCCCATGTCCCCCGCACGCGTACACCCGCGCGCATGGCGACAGGTAATCACACCGGTGGATCACGGGAGGCCACGGAGTTGTCACCGTTCCGTCCCAACCGGGGGCGCCCGGAGAACGGGCGTCACCTGGTCAGTCGTCCGTCCCCGGCTTCACTCCCCACACGTACACGGCGCCCCCCTCGGTGAGCAGGTCCCACAGCCGGGCGGCGTCGGGGACGGTCAGGTTCACGCAGCCCGCCGAGCCGTCGTTGTCGTAGAGGGAGCCGGGGCGGCCGTGGAGGGCCTGGCCCTCGTCGAAGAACTGGGCGTAGGGCATGGGCGCGTCGTCGTAGAGGGAGGAGACGTGGCGCCGGCTGCGCCAGTAGATCTCGTGCCAACCGGGCCGGGTCTCCCGGTCGTCGCGGCCGGTGCGGATCGGCACGGGGACGAACACCACCCTGGAGTCCCGCTGCACCCATAGGAGTTGGCGGTCCAGGTCCACGCAGGTGACCCGGTGCGGGCGGACCGGGCAGCGCTTCGCCGCGTTCGGGTTCGCGCGGGCCCGCACGGCGGTCAGGGTGCGGTGGGTGAGCAGCGAGGCGTGGCCGTCGGCGGGCCGGATCCCCTCCCGCTCCTGGAAGGCGCGCACCGCCGTGCAGTCGGCCTCGGACTGCACCCCGTCCACCGGCCGTCCCAGGTGCTCCTCCAGCTCCCGCTGGTAGGGGCCGGTGCCGGCGGTGCAGGGAGCCGGGGCGGGGAGCGGGGCGGCGGCCGGGGCGGGGGCGGGAGCTCCCGCGAGGAGCAGGGCGGCGGCCACGGTGCCGAGCAGCCTGCCGGTCGCCCTCCCGCGCGGCGGGACGGTCGACGGGTGCGCCATGCGGACCTCCGGGTACGGGCCCCCGGACCCGGGGCGGTGGGTCCAGCCAACCCCGGCCCCGCGCGGGGGGGGGCGCGCCGACCTGCGCCGACGCGGTGACGACGCCACCCCGACGGCGGACGCGTACGGCCCCGCCCCACCCCCCTCGGGAGGGGTGGGGCGGGGCCGTACGGGCTCACGGGGTCCGGCCGGCCGGGACCGGGCGGGTCCGCGGCCGGTCGGGTGGGATCAGGCCCGCGGGCGGTCCTGCGGCTGGGCGGGGAGCTTGGGCTTGGTGGGCTTCGACGGGGAGCCGTTCCCGTCGCCCTTGCCCTTGCCGCCCTCACCGCGCTGGTTGTTCAAGTACGAGGTCACGTAGTAGTCCTCGTTGGTGCGGCTGATCACGATCGGGCCGGTGACCGGGTTCCGCGGCATGACGTAGCCCTCGGGCACCGCCGTCTCGACCAGGTAGTACGAGCCCTCGGTCAGGTCGTCGAAGGCGCAGACGCCCTCGCGGTCGGTGGCGCAGCCGGGGCGCGCCTTGACGTCCGGGTTGATGCCGCGCTGCTGGAGGCCGCGGATCCCGTTGGTCTCCTTCCACAGCTCGAACACGGCCCCGCGCAGGGCCCGTCCGGACTTGCCGTCCTTCTTCTCGACCTTGATGCCGCCGGTGTACGGGGGCTCGGGGGTCTTGCGGTTGGCGGCGGTGACGGTCACGCCCTGGGAGGCGTTCTCCTCGGTGAGCACCAGCGGCCCGGAGACCGGGTTCGCGGGCAGGTCGTAGCCGGCGGGGACGGCGGTCTCCTGCCAGTAGTAGCTGCCCGGGGCCACGGTGGCCCCGCACTGGCCGGTGGCGGAGGTGACGCAGCCCGCGCTGACCAGGGTGTCGGCGCCGGGTCCGGCGGTCTGGAGACCGGGGGTGCCGTTGGTCTCGCGCCACAGGGAGAAGGTGGCGCCCGGCAGCGGGTCGCCGGTCTCGGAGTCCGTCTTGATCACGCGGACGGTGCCGGTGACGGGCGGGACCACGGTGGGCTCGTTCTCGGCACGGACGCGGACGCCCTGCGAGGCGTTCTCCGCGGTCAGGACCAGCGGGCCGAAGACCGGGTTCTCCGGGAGCTCGTGGCCGGCGGGGGCGGCGGTCTCGCGCCAGTAGTAGCCGCCCGGCTCGACGGTGCTCGCGCAGATGCCGTTCGCCGGGGTGGTGCAGTCCTCGACCTTGGTGTCGGGGGCGGCGCCGGTGGTCTGGAGCCCGGCGACGCCGTTGGTCTCCTTCCACAGCTCGAAGACCGCGCCGGCCAGGGCGTCACCCGATTCCGAGTCCACCTTCAGCACGCTGACGGCGCCGGTGACCGGGGCGGTCTTGCGGTTGCGGGCGGTCACGGTGGCGGTGGGCCGGCCGTTGGCCGGGTCCAGCACCAGCGGGCCGAAGACCGGGTCGGCGGGCAGCTCGTACCCGTCCGGGGCCGAGGTCTCGCGCCAGTAGTAGCTGCCGGCGGTGCCGGTGGCCTCGCAACTGCCGTCGGCCGGGGTGGTGCACTCCTCGACCTTGGTGTCGGCGGTGCCCGTGGTCTGGAGCCCGGCCTGGCCGTTGCTCTCCTTCCACAGCTCGAAGACGGCTCCGGGCAGCACGGCGCCGGTCTCGGAGTCCACCTTCAGCACCGACACGGTGCCGGTGGGCTCCTCGGTCGGCTCGTTCTCGGCGCGGACCGTCACGCCCTGGGAGGCGTTCTCCGGGGTGAGCACCAGCGGCCCGAAGACCGGGTTCTCCGGCAGGTCGTGACCGGCCGGGGCCGAGGTCTCGCGCCAGTAGTAGGTGCCGGTGCCGACGGTGCTCGCGCACTTCCCGTCCGCCCCGGTGGTGCAGTCCTCGACCTTGGTGTCCGGGGTCGCCCCGCCGGTCTGGAGGCCCTCGGTGCCGTTGCTCTCCTTCCACAGCTCGAAGCCGGCGCCCGCCAGGGCGGCGCCGCTCTCCGAGTCCACCTTCAGCACGGAGACGCTGCCGGTCACGGGGACGGAGTTGCACTCGGGGAGGTCGCCGGTGAAGGGGTAGGAGTGGAACTCCTGGCCGCCGCCGCCCGTCGCGGAGCTGCTGTGGGTGATGCTGCCCGCGGTGAAGAAGCGGCCGTTGACCCCGGGGAGCTGCACGGTGGCCATCGAGTCGGGCTCGGCGATCAGGGTGGATCCCTGGAACTGGCCGCTGCCGAAGAGGCTGACCTCCTCGGCGTCGGGGAAGTTCCAGAGGAGCTTCTCCTTGGCCAGCCCGGCGAGCACCCCGCTGTTGATGTTGACGACCGGGTCGGCGCCGAAGACGTTGACCAGGACGGTGGCCCCGGCGGGGATGCCGGAGAAGCTGAGGGACTGGGCTCCTCCGGTGGTGCTTGCGAGGTCCCCGGTCACGTTGAAGACCTGGAGCATCGAGGTGCCGTCGCCGACGAACTGCGTCTCGTAGCTCAGGTTGGTGACGGTGCCGGTGGGCGTGCGCGGGGAGCCGTCCACGCGGGCGTAGCACTTGCTCGCCGAGGTGAGCTGTGCGCGCAGCGCGGTGTACGGGTCGGCGGCGTCGTCGTCCTGGGTGGTCGTGCCGGTGACGGTGCCGGTGAGGGTCCCGGCGTACCGGACCACCCCGCCGTCGGCGAGGAGGCGCTGTCCGGTGGTGACGGAGACGTCGCCGCCGGTGGTGAGGAAGTCGGAGCCGAGGGGCGGCTGGACCTGCGAGCCGACGCCGACGATGCCGATGTTGTAGACGCTGCCGCCGCGGGTGCGGTTCATGTCGAAGTCGCCGAGGACGACGACCCTGCCTTCGGCCTCGGCGGCGCCCTCGCGGACGAGGAAGTCCCCGCCGGCGTAGACGTTGATCGCGTTGTCGGTGCCGGTGGGCGGCATGTTGTTGGGCTCGGGCCACACCGGCGGGCAGTCGCCCGGCACGCAGGGGCCGAGGCCGCCGGGGAGCGGCGCCGCGGCCCGCGCCGCGGCCCCCGGCTTCCCCTCCGCGGCGGCCGGGCCGCCGTACGCCGGGTAGGCGGGGGCCGCCATGGCCAGCACCGCTCCGATCGCGAGGCCGAGGGCCAGCGGCCCCGACTTCCTACCTGTCATGACACTCCGTCCGTTACCTGGCGGTGTTGCCCTGACAGGCTGCGGGCGGGGACGGGGCGCACGGCGGGGCGACACTCCCCGCTACGGCATTCCGATCACACCATCACTCTTGTGCACTCAGCCGAGGGCGGACCCGGCCACCCAGTCGGCCCAACTGAGGTTCCAGCCGCCGAGGCCGTTGTCGGGGGCGACCGTCCTGTCCTTCGAGTTCACCACCTCGACCACGTCCCCGATCAGGGTGCGGTCGAAGAACCAGCCCGCCGGGGTGTCGGAGCCGCCGCCCTTGTCGTCGCGCAGGCCGATGCAGCCGTGGCTGGTGTTGAGGGAGCCGAAGGTCTCGGGGGAGGCCCAGTAGTTGCCGTGGAGGAAGGTGCCGGAGGTGGTCAGCCGCATGGCGTGGGGCACGTCCGGGATGTCGTACTCGCCGCCGAAGCCCACCGTCTGCCCGTTCATGCGGGTGACGTCGAACATCTCGGTGACCACCATCTTGCCGTTGTAGGTGGTGGTCTTCGGGGCGCCGGCGCTGATCGGGACGGAGGAGAGCACCTTCCCGTCGCGGCGCACGGTCATCGTGTGGGCGGCGGCGTCCACCGTGGAGACCTGGTGCCGGCCGACGGTGAAGCCCACCGTCTTGCTCTGCACCCCGTAGGAGCCCGGGGCGCCCTCGACGTCGCGGAGCCGCATCTCCACGGTGACCCGGGTGCCCGGCTCCCAGTAGGTGCGGGGCCGGAAGTCCAGCCGGTCGTCGCCGAACCAGTGGCCGACCACCTCCGTCGCCGGTTCGGCGGTCACCGTGACGGCCCGCTCCACGTCGGCCCGGTGCACGATGGGCCGGTTGAAGGAGAAGGAGAGGATCATGCCGGTGCCCACGGTGGCGCGGTTCTCCGGCTTGAAGTAGCCGATGAACCGTTCCTCGGGCACGTAGGTGGTGAAGCTGGTGTGGCGGGCCTGGCGGCGGTCGTGGCCGTCCACCGCGACCGCGTCCACGGTGTACTCGGCGGCCAGGGCGAGCTTCCCGGCCGCCGGGTCGGGGCTCCAACTGAGCCCGTCGGCGGCGATGCGCCCGGGCACCTGCTCGCTCTGGGCGTCCGCCACCTTGGTGACCTGCACCCGCTCCAGGCGGCCCTCCGGCACGCTCACGGTCAGCGGGCCCTCGGCCGGGACCCCCTTGCTGCCGTCGGCCGGGGTGATCCGGATGGCCTCGTGCGGGGCTCGGGGCTGCCCGGGCAGCCCCAGTTCGATGCCGGGGGTCCCCGCCGCGGTGCACCCGGTGAGGAGGCCGGCCAGCCCCGCCCACACCGCCGTGGCGGCCAGCAGCCGCCTCTTCACATAGCTCACGCCCGTGCAACGACGGCCCCCCTGCCGGGGAAACGTGAGGGCGGGCCCCGTTGCGGGCAGAACAGGGGGAAGGACCAGACGGGGGCGGGCCGCGGCCGGGACGCCACGGCCCGCGGGGCGCCCTGCCCCGGCGACCCGCAGGTACCGAGAGCCGCGGGAGGCCGGAGCGTGTCGAGCGCAGCAGAGCAGGAGGCGGTGGGCGCGGTGCGGACGGGGGCGTCCGCGCCCGCCCCGCAGCGGACCGGCCGGGAGCCGGGCGGTCCGGGACCGGGCCGGGGTGCCGGGGAGACGACGCGGGCCGGGGCCGGTCCCCGGGCGGTGCCGGGGCACCGGGAGGCACGGGCGGCCCTCCCGGCCGCCGGACCGCCGGTGTGGCCGGGGGCACCGGCCCCGCTGGGGGCCCGGTTCCGGGTGGGCCCGGACGGGGTGGCCGGCACCAACTTCGCGCTGTGGGCGGGCGGCGGGGCGGAGGCGGTGGAGCTGTGCCTGTTCGAGGAGCGGGGCGGCGAGGTCACCGAGACCCGCTGCGCGCTGCCGGAGCAGACCCACGAGATCTGGCACGGGTTCGTGCCGGGGGTGCGGCCGGGCCAGCGGTACGGCTTCCGGGTGCACGGCCGCTGGGACCCCTGGACCGGGGCCCGCTACAACCCGGCGAAGCTGCTGCTGGACCCGTACGCCCGGGCCGTGGACGCCGGGCCGGGCCGGGACTACGGGGCGCTGCCGCCGGAGGTCTACGGGCACGTGCGGGACTGGCCCCAGCAGTACATCGCCGACACCGTCCGCGACGACCGTGACTCGGCCCCCCACGTCCCCAAGGCCGTGGTGGTCCAGGACGACGACGACTGGGCGGACGACGTCCGGCCCAAGACCCCCTGGGCCGACTCGGTGATCTACGAGCTCCACGTGCGCGGGTTCACGATGCGGCACCCCGGCATCCCCGAGGAGCTCCGGGGCACCTACGCCGGGCTGGCGCACCCCGCCGCCGTGGAGCACCTGGTGCGGCTGGGGGTGACGGCGGTGGAGCTGCTGCCGGTGCACCAGTTCGCGCACGAGGACCACCTGCTGCGGCGGGGACTGCGCAACTACTGGGGGTACAACTCCATCGGCTACTTCGCCCCGCACGCCGCCTACTCCTCCTCCGGGACGGCCGGGCAGCAGGTCGGGGAGTTCAAGCGGATGGTGCGGGCCCTGCACGCGGCGGGCATCGAGGTGATCCTCGACGTGGTCTACAACCACACCGCCGAATCCGGCGAGCTCGGCCCCACCCTGTCGCTGCGCGGGATCGACAACCGCGGCTACTACCGCCTCCAGTCCGACCAGCGCCGCTACAACGACTACACCGGCTGCGGGAACACCCTGCACGCGGGCCGGCCGCACGTGCTGCGCCTGATCACGGACTCCCTGCGGTACTGGGTCACCGAGATGGGCGTGGACGGCTTCCGCTTCGACCTGGCGGCGGCGCTGGCCCGCTCCATGCACGACGTGGACATGCTCTCCCCCTTCCTCGCGGTGATCGCCCAGGACCCGGTGCTGCGCCGGGTCAAGCTCATCGCGGAGCCCTGGGACGTGGGCTCGGGGGGCTACCAGGTCGGGGCGTTCCCGCCGCTGTGGACCGAGTGGAACGACCGGTACCGGGACGCGGTCCGCGACTTCTGGCGGGGCGCCCTGCCGGACGTCCGGGACCTGGGCTACCGGCTCTCGGGCTCCAGCGACCTGTACGCCTGGGGCGGGCGCCGGCCCTACGCCTCGGTCAACTTCGTGACCGCCCACGACGGCTTCACCCTGCGGGACCTGGTCTCCTACGAGCGCAAGCACAACGAGGCCAACGGCGAGGAGAACCGGGACGGCACCAACGACAACCGCTCCTGGAACTGCGGTGCGGAGGGGGAGGACCCGGCGGGCACCGAGCCGCGGGTGGCGGCCCTGCGCCGGCGGCAGCTGCGGAACCTGCTCACCAGCCTGCTGCTGTCCACGGGGGTGCCCATGCTGGTCGCGGGCGACGAGATGGGTCGCACCCAGGGCGGCAACAACAACGCCTACTGCCAGGACAACGAGATCGGCTGGGTGGACTGGTCGCTCGCCGAGGACCCGCAGTGGCGGCCGCTGCTGGAGCTGACCACGCGGCTGATCGCCCTGCGGCACGCGCACCCGGTGCTGCGCCGCCGGGCCTTCTACTCGGGGCGGCCGCAGGGCGCGGACGGGCTGCGGGACCTGGCCTGGTTCACCGCGCGGGGCACCGAGATGACCGAACCGGACTGGTACGCCCCGGCGGGGGCCCTGGGGATGTTCCTCTCGGGCCGCGACATCCCGGGCCGGGACGCCCGCGGCGAGCCGGTCACCGACGACAGCTTCCTGGTGCTGCTGCACTCCGGGGACCGGCCGCTGTCCTGGGTGCTGCCCGGCGGTCCCTGGGCCCGGGAGTACGAGCTGGTGGTGGACACCTCCCTGGAGGAACAGGAGCGGGCCCCGGGCACCCGGCACCGGGCGGGCGGGACGCTGACGGTCCCGGCGCGGTCGGTGCTGCTGCTGAAGGCCCACGGCTGACGGCCGGCGGCCGAGGGGCCGCGACCGAGGACGTGTCGGGCCCTCAGGGCGTGGAGACGTAGCAGACCACGCCCATGGCGAGTTTCGGCGGCGGACCGACCGGTCGGCCCGCCGCGTCGAAGCGGAACCGGAAGGAGCCCTGCCGGATGGTCAGGAGGTGTCCGTACGGCTCCTCCGCCCCGCGTTTCCAGGCGGCGGGCAGCGCGGCGTACGGGCCGTCGCAGGTCTGCTCGACGTACCGCGCCGCGGTGGTGCGGTCGGCGTCCGGGGTGCTCGCCGCGGCGAACACCCGCATGGTGTGGCGGGCCGCGCAGTCCACGGTCCGGACCCGGCCGGGGGCGTCGAGCCCGGCCGCGGGCACCGCGCAGGTCCCGCGGGGCCGGCCGCGCAGCTCGGTGACCGCCCCGGCGGCGGGCACCGCGGCGGGCGGGGCCGCCGCCCCAGCCGGTTCCCCGAGGGAGTCGAACCGGAAGGTGGCGCGCAGTCCCGTCACGCCGGGGAGCCCGCGCTGGGACTGCGGGCCGCCGTTGAGCTGTTCCAGGAGCACCAGCATGTCGAGGTCCGCGGAGAGCAGCCGGCCGTCGGGGTCCAGGACCACGGTCAGCGGCAGCCGTTCGCGCAGGTAGGCGCCGCCGGTGGGCTTGGGCGGCCGGAGCGGCAGCAGGTCGTGGGCGTCGCCGAGCGGGACGGAGACGGCGTACTCGCGGGCGCCGTCCTTGCGGCGCAGCGGCTCCCGGCGGGGCACGGCCGTCGCCACCAGCTCGGCGAGGGTGCCGCCGAGCGGCAGGAACCGGCCGGGCGCGTGCCGGGAGACGGGGGCCCGGCCCTTCGGGTCCAGGGCCTCGCGGGCGGCGGGGTCGAAGCGCAGCCAGACCCCGTCGGCCCCGCGGGCGAACACGTCCGGTCCGGCGGCGGCGAGGGTCTGCGGGCGGCCCCCGCCGTCCTGGTCGAGGCGGGGCACGGCGTCCACCGGGAAGTCGGGCGGTACCTCCCGGGTCAGCTCGGCGCGGGCGGTGCCGCGGGCGAAGTCCACGGTCCCGGTGGTGCGGTGGCGGGCCGTGGTGCTCGGGGAGTGGTACTCCACGGTGGCGGTGAAGGCGCCGGTGCCGGCCGCCCGGGTCTCGGCGACCGCGGCCCGCAACTGCGCGGCGAGCGGCCTCCCGTAGACGGCCTCCCCCCGGTCCCCGTCCCCGCCGCACCCGGCGACCGCCGCGACCAGCGACAACAACCCCCATACGGCCACGACACGGCGATGCCGATCCATGTTCCCCCCGGTTTGTCCAGCGAGATATTCACTGGGCAGTGTCAGGAGCGAATCGTATGCTCGCGCCTGATGGCGACCATAGATGCATCCTCCAGTGATCGTTCCGCGGTGCGGACCCTGCTCCGGCTGTGGCCCTACGTGCGTCCGGTGCGGGCGCGGTGGTTCACGGCGGCCGCGGTGGCCGTGGCGGCCTCCCTGATCGGGCTCGTGATCCCGCTGGTCCTCAAGTGGCTGGTGGACGGGCCCGTGGCGGAGGGGGACACCGCGGGGGTGTGGCTGGGCGCGCTGTGGCTGCTCCTGCTGGGCTTCGCGGAGGCCCTGCTGTTCGGGTACCGGCGGTGGCTGGTGGCCCGCCCGTTGTCGCGGGTCGAGTCGGACATGCGGGGGGACCTGTACGGGCACCTCCAGCGGCTGCCGGTGGCCTTCCACGACCGGTGGGCCTCGGGGCAGTTGCTCTCGCGCGGGACCGCCGACCTGATGCTGATCCGGCTGTTCCTGGTCTTCCCGCTGACCTTCCTGCTGGTCAACGGGGTGACGATCCTCGCGGGCGCGGTGATCCTGGTGCTCCAGGAGTGGACGCTGGGGCTGGTGTTGTTGGCGCCGGCGGTGCCGTTGCTGCTGTGCGCGCGGGCCTTCGAGCGGCGGTACGCGGTGGCCTCGCGGACCTCCCAGGACCAGGTGGGCGATCTGACCACGCTGGTGGAGGAGAGCGTGCTCGGCATCCGGATCGTGAAGGGCTTCGGCCGGCACCGCAGTCAGGCCCGCGCCTTCCGGGCGCTGGCGGAGGAACTGCGGGGCACCGAGCTGACCAAGGCCCGGCTGCTGGCCGGGATCTCGGGGGTGATGACCACGCTTCCGGAGCTGGCCATCGGGGCGGCCCTGGTACTGGGCGTGGTGCAGGTGGCGGACGGGGTGCTGTCGGCGGGCACGCTGGTGGCCTTCCTGTCGACGGCGCTGGCCCTGCGCTGGCCGATCGACTCGCTGGGGTACCTGTTGGCACTGAGCCAGGAGGCCGCGACGGCCACGCAGCGGTACTTCGAGGTGCTGGACGCGGAGCGGGAGGACGGGGGCGGCCGGGCGGAGCCCGGGGCCCCGGGGGTCTCCGGCGGAGCGGGGGGCGGGCTGCGTTTCGAGGGGGTGCGGTTCCGGTACCCGGACGCGCCCGCGGACGCGGTGCCGGTGCTGGACGGCGTGGACCTGCACGTCCGGCCGGGCGAGACGATGGCCCTGGTCGGGGCGACGGGCAGCGGGAAGACCACGCTGACGGCGCTGGTGCCCCGCCTGCACGAGCTGACGGAGGGCCGGATCACCCTGGACGGCCGGGACGTGCGGGAGCTGCCGCGCGAGCGGCTGCGGAGCATGGTGTCGGTGGCCTTCGAGGAGCCGACGCTGTTCTCGGCGACCGTGGCGGACAACGTGCGGATGGGCGGCCCGGAGCTGGAACGGGCCCTGGACACCGCACAGGCCGGATTCGTGGCGGGGCTCCCGCAGGGGGCGGACACCCCGGTGGGCGAGCAGGGGCTGAGCCTGTCCGGCGGGCAGCGGCAGCGGCTCGCGCTGGCCCGCGCGGTGGCCGGGGACCCGCGCTTCCTGGTGCTGGACGATCCGCTGTCGGCGCTCGACGTGCACACGGAGTCGTTGGTGGAGGCGGCGCTGCGGAAGGTCCTGGCCGGCACCACGGCCCTGGTGGTGGCACATCGGCCGTCCACGGTGCAGCTGGCGGACCGGGTGGCGCTGCTGTCCGAGGGTCGGATCGCGGCGGTGGGAACGCACCAGGAGTTGCTGCGGGAGAACGCCGAGTACGCCTGGCTGATGTCGGGCGAGCGGCCCGGCGGGGCGGGAGCGGAGGCCGCCGGTACGGAGCCCGGGGCGGCCGGGCGTACGGAGACGGGCCGCGGCGGAGACGAGAACGAGGAGGGCGGCCGATGACCTCGGTCACCGGGACGGAGCGTCCGGACGGTCCCCACGAACGGAACGACCGGGACGGAAAGGACGGACGGGACAGGCGAGACGGACGGGAGGGGCGGGAGGACACGGACGGCACGCGTCCGCGCCCGGCCCCGGACGCCGTGCCGGCCGCCTCCCCGGACACCGACGCGGTCGAGGCCGACGCGGTGGAGCGGGACGAGCTGCCGGTGCCGCCGCGGGCCACCCGGAGCCTGCTGGGCTCCCTGCTGCGCGAGCGCCGCCGGAGCCTCTTCCTGGCCGGGCTGTTGCTGGTCCTCCAGCAGGCAGCCGCCCAGGGCGGCCCGCTGCTCGTGGCGTACGCCATCGACCGCGGGGTGCCCGCCTTCCGGGTCGGGGACCACGGGCCGCTGGTGGCGGTGGCCGTGGGCTACTTGGTGCTGGCGCTGGGCGCGGGCGGCTTCCAGTACGCCTACATCCGGTCGGCGGCGCGGCTCAACCAGGACGTGCTGCTGGACCTGCGGGGGCGGATCTTCCGGCACGCCCAGGCGCTGAGCCTGGACTTCCACGAGCGCTACACCTCGGGGCGGCTGATCTCCCGCTCGACCACGGACGTGGAGTCGCTGCGGGAGCTGCTGTCGGAGGGGCTCCAAGAGCTCCTCGCGGTGGTGCTGTCCTTCGCGTTGATCTCGGCGCTGCTGCTGTGGCTGGACTTCGGGCTGGGCGCGGTGGCGGTGCTGTCCTTCGTCCCGCTGTACGGGCTGGTGCGGGGCTACCGGCGGCGTTCGGGGCGGATCTACTCCGCGCGGTCCACGGCCATGGCGGCGCTGATCGTGAAGTTCGCGGAGACCCTCAACGGGATCCGACCGGTGCGGGTGTTCCGTCGCGAGCGGGCCAACGACGCGGCCTTCCTGGAGCTGAACCGGCGGCACGAGCGGACCAACGGGGACGCCCTGATCGAGATGGCCCGGTACGTGGTCGGGTCCCGGCTGATCGCGAACACCGCGGTGGCCGCGATCGTGCTGTGGGGGGCGTACCGGGTGGCGAGCGGTTCGCTGGAGCTGGGGGTGCTGGCGGCGGCGGTGCTGTACCTGCGGCGGCTGTACGACCCCATCGACCGGCTCGCGATGTTCCTCAACTCCTACGAGTCCGCGGCGGCTTCGCTGAAGAAGATCGCCGGGTTGCTGGCGCAGCGCCCCTCGGTGCCGGAGCCCGAGCGGCCGCGCGAGCTGCCCGCGCAGGAGCGGGCCCTGCCGGGCCGCGAGGTGGTCTTCGAGGAGGTGTCCTTCGCCTACCGCGAGGGCGGTGCGGAGGTGCTGCCGGCGTTCGGGCTGACGCTGCCGGCCGGTCAGACGGTGGCGGTGGTCGGCTCGACGGGGGCCGGCAAGTCCACGCTGGCGAAGCTGCTGGCCCGCTTCTACGACCCGACGCGGGGGCGGGTGCTGCTGGACGGCACGGACCTGCGGGAGCTGCCGGTGCCCGAGCTGCGACGCGGGGTGGTGATGGTGACCCAGGAGGCCTTCCTGTTCTCGGGTACGGTCGCCGAGAACATCGCGTTGGGGCGGCCGGGTGCCGACCGGGCCGAGATCGAGGCGGCGGCCCGGGCGATCGGGGCGCACGGGTTCATCAGCGCCCTGCCGGACGGGTACGACACGGACGTGCGCAAGCGGGGCGGTCGGATCTCGGCGGGCCAGCGGCAGTTGGTGGCCTTCGCGCGGGCGCTGCTGGCGGACCCTGCGGTGTTGATCCTGGACGAGGCGACCAGCTCGCTGGACGTGCCGGGCGAGCGGGCGGTGCAGGAGGCGATGCGGACCGTGCTGCGCGGCAGGACGGCCGTGGTGATCGCGCACCGGCTGTCGACGGTGGAGATCGCGGACCGGGTGCTGGTGATGGAGGCCGGTCGGATCGTGGAGGACGGCACCCCGGCCGAACTGATCGCCGGTACGGGCCGGTTCGCGGACCTGCACCGCGCTTGGCGGGACAGCCTGGTCTGATCCCGGGGTGGGCTCGGGTCCCCCGGGCGGGCCCCGGCGCGGGGCGCCTGCCCGGGGGACGGCCGTCGCGGTCCCCCGTGCCGTGACGGCCGCGACGGCCCGCAGGGGATCCCGGAGGGGCGGGGTGCCCGTGTGTGGCGGGCACCCCGCGGGCGCTCCGGGGAACGGGATTCGGCCGGGGACCCTTGGGGTGGTCGTATCCGGCGTTCCGTCGCGCTTCCGACATTGGCACGTCCGGCGGGATTTCTCGACAACCCCCGGGTGTCCCGGACGCCGGACAACTGTCCGTGCTGGTCAGGCCATGCCCCAATTGCGTTGCGGGCAGGGGGCGGAGGGGCGCGCGTCCGGATATGGACCTTCACGGGGGCGGTCGCTCGGGCAGGATGAGCCGCATGGATCAGACGCCGGGGCTCCCTTTTCCCCAACAGGCTCGTGACGCGATCGAGTTCATCGATCTGATGCGGGCGCTCAAGGAGCGTTCGGGGTTCACCTACCGGCAGTTGGAGGAGCGGGCCGCGGCTCGGGGCGAGGTCCTGGCGCGGAGCACGCTGGCCGGGGTGCTGGGCGGGCGCACCCTGCCGCGGCCGGAGTTGCTGGCCGTGTTCGTGCGGGCCTGCGGGGACGGGGAACGGACCGGGGAGTGGTTGCAGGCGTGGGGGCGGCTGGCCGGGGCCGCGGCGGAGCCGCCGGCCGGGCCGGCGGTGACCGCCGCGACGGATCCCGCCCCGGTACCGCCCGCCGCGCCCGCCACCGGATCGACCGGGTCGACCGGACCGGCCCCGACGCCCGCCGTGCCCGCCGCACCGCACTCCCCCGCCCCTGAGGGATCCCACGACTCCGGAGCCGACCCCGACCCCGATCCCAGGAACCCGGCCGCGGCCCCCACCACCACAACCGACCACCCCTAGCTCACACAACGGT
>NZ_JBEOSD010000120.1:0-26106 GCF_040302735.1 Streptomyces sp. NPDC097619
GCTCCCCCAGGGGGCGCGGCGGGCGGCTGTCGGGGTGCCCGTGGTGGTCAGCCCTGGCGGGCCAGGTCGGCGGCGCCGACGAGGCCGGCCTTGCCGCCGAGCTGGGCGGCGAGGACCTGGGCGTGCGGACGCCACTGGCCGCCGATCAGCCAGCGCCGGAAGGACTTGCGGATGGGGTCGAGGACGAGTTCGCCCTCGTCGGAGACGCCGCCGCCGACGATGAAGGCGGAGGGGTCGAAGAGGGAGGCGAGGTCGGCCAGGCCGGCGCCGGCCCAGCGGGCCAGTTCGCGGAAGGAGTCCACGGCCACCGGGTCGCCCTGGCGGGCGGCGTGGCTGATGTGCTTGCCCTCGATGCCGTCCACGGTGCCGTCGCCGAGGCCGAGGAGGATCTCGGCGCGCTCGGGGGTGGCGTTGGCGCGCTGCCGGGCGTAGCGGACCAGGGCGCGCCCGGAGGCGTACTGCTCCCAGCAGCCCTGGCTGCCGCAGCCGCAGAGCAGGCCGTCCGGGACGACCCGGATGTGGCCGAACTCGGCGGCGACGCCGAAGCGGCCGCGGCGGAGCTTGTTGCCGATGATGATGCCGCCGCCGAGGCCGGTGCCGAGGGTGATGCAGATGACGTCCTCGTGGCCCTGTCCGGCGCCGAAGCGGTACTCGCCCCAGGCCGCGCAGTTGGCGTCGTTCTCGACGACCACGGGGAGGCCGATGCGCTGCTCGACCTTGTCCTTGAGCGGTTCGTGGCGCCAGTTGATGTTGGGGGCGAAGAGGACGGTGGCGCGCTTGTCGTCCACGTATCCGGCGGCACCGATGCCCACGGCCTCGATGGTGTGTCCGCTGCTGACGTTGGCGACGGCGGTGCAGATCGCCTCGATCACGCCGTCCGCTCCGGACGGGGTGGGCACCTTGTACGTCTCCAGGATGGTGCCCTCTTCGTCGACCACTCCGGCCGCGATCTTGGTGCCGCCGATGTCGACGCCGATGGTGAGTCCCATTAGTCCCTCGGTTTCCGGTCAAACCCCGCCACGGCCAACGGTACACGGGGCGGGGGGCCCGTCAGTCGAGGTCGATGCGCTCGGTCCGGCCGGGGTCCGGGTCGTCCGGGCCGTCGCCCTTGTCGGTCCCCGCGCCGGGGGCCTTGTCCGGGCCGTCGGCGGGGGTCGGGGCGGGGCCGCCCGCGGGGCGGGCGGGGTCCTGGGCGCCTCGGGTCCAGCGGCGTTCGTGGCCCTCGACGGCGGAGCGGTAGGCGGCGAGGAGTTCGGATCCGGCGGCGGCGAGGTGGTCGAAGACCTGCGGGTTGCGTTCGATGACCGGCTCCACGGCGGTCTTGGCCTGGGTGACGAAGGAGCGGACGGCTTCCTGGGCCACGGCCCCGAACAGCGGGTTGTTCAGTGCGGACATCCGGTCGGTGACGGCGTCGACGAGCTTGAGCAGTTCCTCGGCGGCGCTGCCGGTGGGCTCCTCGTGCCCGGCCCGGTCGGCCCGGCGGCGGGCCTGTTCGGCGGCGAGGTCCTCGGCGCAGGCGCGGGCCCAGGCGTCCTCGTCGGTGGGACGGTCGGTGGCCTCGCTCATGACGACTCCCGGGACTGCGTGCGGGCTGGAAGGGATGGGCGGCTCCTGCCGTGCTGCCGGGGCCTGGCCCGCCCTTTCGACCTTACCCGAACGGGGGCACCCGGTTCAGGGGTCCGGGGTCCCCCGTGCGGGGCGATCAGGCCGTGTTCCGGGACCCGGCGGGCCACAGGCCGGGGTCGGGCGTGAAGCGGATGCGGAGTTCCCCGTCGGTGAGGGCGGCCCCGGAGACGGTGCAGCGGCGCAGGGCGGCGGGCAGCGGAACGATCCTGCGGAAGGGTCCCGCGGCGAGGAGGAGTTCGTCCCCGCGCCGGACCAGTTCCAGCCCTTCCTTGGTGGCCCCGGGCAGTGGGACCGTCCAGACCAGGACGCCGTCCTCGGCCCGCCGGTCCTCGACCGGCCAGTCGGGGCGGGTGGCACCGGTGCCGGTGCCGGGGTCGAGGAGGGCCAGGTCCTCGGGGCCCTGCGGGTCGCGGCCGAGATGGGGCAGCTCCCGCGGCATGCCGGGCCCGTACGCGGCCCATTCGGTCAGGCACTTGTCCTGCTGGGCGCGCAGGCCCGCGAGCCAGGGGTCGGCGCAGTCGCGGGGCAGCACCCGGTTGGCGACGAGCAGGTCCAGGGGCAGCTGGTGCAGGGCCAGGCCGGTGACGGCGGAGCGGACGGCGGCGGACCCGGCGGGTCCGGGCTCGGCCACCAGGCGGACGGCGGCGGACCCGGACTCCACGGCCCGCTGCACGGCGGCCAGCTCCTCGTCCCAGCGGGCGGCGGTCTCGTACAGCCACTGGGCGGGCATCGGCACCCCGGCGAGCTGGGCGAGCACCGGTCGCAGGGAGCGGGCGGCCTGCCGTTCGGCGGGCAGCAGGCGGCGCAGGTAGCGGCGGAGCTGGGCGGGGAGCGCGAGCAGCTCCACGGCCTCGCGGACGGGCGGCAGGTCGACGACGAGCAGGTCGTACGCGCCGGACTCGGCGGCCCGGCGGAGGGTCCGCAGCAGGGCGAACTGGAGGGCGCCGGGGACCGCGGTCAGCTCCTCGGCCTGGAGCGGCCGGGCCCCGAGGAGGTCGAGGACGGCGCTGCCGCGTTCCTGGAGGGCCGCGATCTCGGCCCGGAACCGGGCGTCGGGATCGAGGCGGGCCGTCTCCACCCCGGGGAGCCCGGTGGTCGGGTCCTCGCCGGTGAGGAGGACCCGGTCGCCCCGGCGGGCGGCCGCGAGGGCCGTGGCGGCGGCGACGGTGGTGCGGCCGGAGCCGCCGGGGCCGGTGACGAGGAGGATGCGCATGGTGCTCCGGCGGGGCTGGATCGGATACGGACGGGTTCCGCCGCGCGGGGCCTTCCCCGCCCCTCCCCGCTCCCGGGGCTCCGCCCCGGACCCCTTCGGGGCCTCCGCCCCCGGACCCCCGCACCTCAATCGCCGGCGAGGCTGGAACGTGCCCCCGTGGGCGTTCGAGTGCGGCTCACGGCCGCTTCGATCGTCGGCGGAGCGGAATCGCTCGGCGATTCCAGCCCCGCCGGCGATTGAGGCGCACCGCCCGCGCAGCGGGCGGGTCGAGGGGGTCCGGGGCGGAGCCCCGGGTTCGGGAAGGGGCGGGGTGGGGAGAGCGCCCCGCGCGGCGCGTGGACTAGGCGGACTCGACCCGCTTCTTCAGACCGGCCAGGGCCCGGTCGATGATGACCTTCTCGGCCTTCCGCTTGATCATCCCGAGCATCGGGATCTTCACGTCCACGGTGAGCGAGTACGTCACCTCGGTACCGCCCCCGGCCCGCGGCGCCAGCCGGTAGGAGCCGTCGAGGACGCGCAGCATCTGGGACTTGACCAGGGTCCAGCTGACCTCGTCGGCCCCGGTCCAGGTGTAGGCGAGGGTGTGGTCGTCCTTGATGGCGCCCGCGTCCAGCAGCAGCCGGACCTGCTCGGCGCGGCCCTGCGCGTCGGTGGCCAGCACCTCGGCCTCCTTCACCTCTCCCGTCCACTCCGGATAGCGGGCGAAGTCGGCGATCACGGCCATGACCTGGGCCGGAGCCGCCTCGATCGTGATGCTCGAACTGGTGTGTTCCGCCATCGCTGGGGCTCCTCCAGAGCTGGTACGCGGGGATGGACGCGGCAATGCGGTGCCCCGGGGGACACCGCGTGAAGGCTACCGCGCACGGCGCCCGTCACCACTCCAGGGTGGTCACCACTCCAGGGCCCAGGGGCGCCCGGTGGCCGCGAAGTGACCGACGTTGACGCACTCGGTGGCGCCGATCCGCATGCGGCGGGCCAGCGGCTGGTGGACGTGGCCGAAGAGGGCGTAGCGGGGGCGGGTCCGGCGGATCGCCGCGAGCAGGGCGGTGCTGCCGCGCTCGAAGCGGCGGGCGACGGTGTCGTAGCAGAGCTCGGGGACCTCCGGGGGGATGTGGGAGCAGAGCACGTCCACCTCCCCGAGGGCCTCGACCTTGGCCGCGTACTCCTCCTCGGGCACCTCGTAGGGGGTGCGCATGGGGGTGGGCAGGCCGCCGCCGACGAAGCCGAAGACCAGACCGCCGATCTCCACCCGTTCGCCGTCGAGGACGGTGGTGCCGGGGCGGGCGAATTCCGGCCACAGCGGAGGGATGTCCACGTTCCCGTAGGTGGCGTAGGTGGGGGTGGGGAAGGCGGCGAACATCTCGGCGTACTGCTTGCGGACGGCAGCCGTGATCATGGCCTCGCGGTCGAGTCCGGCCCAGAGCTCGCGGCCGAAGGCGCGGGCCTCGTCGAAGCGGCGGGCGGTGCGCAGGGCGACGATGCGGTCGGCGTTCTCCTCGCCGAAGAGCTCGGGGAAGATCCCCCGGGAGTGGTCGGCGTAGTCGAGGAAGAGGACGAGGTCCCCGAGGCAGATCAGCGCGTCGGCGCCCTCGCCCGCCCGGGCCAGTGCCTCGGTGTTGCCGTGCACGTCGCTGACGACGTGGACCCTGGTCCTGCCCCTGGTCCTGCCCCTGATCGCACCCATGACGATCACCCTAGGGCGGCCGGCTGGACGGCCGGTAGAGGGTGCCGGGCCGGAACCGGAAGCGGGCCCGGCGGGCCGGGCCGGGCGGGCCGGGAAGTCCCTGGTGGAACCCGCCCTACCTGCGGTTACTTCCGAGTTGCGAGCGGGGTCGACTACTGTCGGCCGGGAAATGCCCCAGTGTGTGACGCACGGAACATCTGGCCGGTTCCCTCTATCCGGAACGCACTACCGGTGGGTAACGTCCGGTCGGTCCGCATCGTGGCGATGGCGCCCAGAGGAGCAGCAGTCTTGCGCGAGTTCAGCCTTCCGGCCCTGTACGAGGTCCCGTCCGACGGCAACCTCACGGATCTCGTCCGCCGCAACGCCGCGCAGCATCCGGACACCGCCGTCATGGGCCGCAAGGTCGACGGGGTGTGGACGGACGTCACCGCCACCGAGTTCCTGGCCGAGGTGCGCGCCACCGCCAAGGGCCTGATCGCGGCCGGGGTGAACCCGGGCGACCGGGTGGCCCTGATCTCCCGCACCCGCTACGAGTGGGTGCTCCTGGACTTCGCGATCTGGACCGCGGGCGGCGTGACCGTGCCCGTGTACGAGACCAGCTCGGCCGAGCAGATCCAGTGGATCCTGAGCGACTCCGGCGCCGTCGCGGCCGTGGTCGAGGGGCCCGGTCACAGTGCC
This sequence comes from Streptomyces sp. NPDC097619, assembly GCF_040302735.1. Classification (NCBI taxonomy): domain Bacteria; kingdom Bacillati; phylum Actinomycetota; class Actinomycetes; order Kitasatosporales; family Streptomycetaceae; genus Streptomyces; species Streptomyces sp. NPDC097619. Next base: position 5,202 of record NZ_JBEOSD010000120.1, read on the forward strand.
GCCCTCGCGGGGCTGCGGGACCGGCTGGACGGGCTCGCCCACGTGTGGGAGATCGAGTCCGGGGCGCTGGAGCAGCTCCGGGTCGCGGGCGCGGAGGTCCCGGACGCGCTGGTGGACGAGCGCAGCGCGCTCGCCAACGCCGACGACCCGGCGACCATCGTCTACACCTCGGGCACCACGGGCCGTCCCAAGGGCTGCGTGCTGACCCACCGCAACTTCTTCGCGGAGTGCGGCAACGTCGTGGAGCGGCTGAAGCCGCTGTTCCGCACCGGCGAGTGTTCGGTGTTGCTCTTCCTCCCGGCGGCCCACGTGTTCGGGCGGCTGGTCGAGGTGGCGTCGGTGCTGGCGCCGATCCGGCTGGGCTGCGTCCCCGACATCAAGAACCTCACCGAGGAGCTGTCGGGCTTCCGGCCCACCCTGATCCTGGGCGTGCCCCGGGTCTTCGAGAAGGTCTACAACTCGGCGCGCGCCAAGGCGCAGGCCGACGGCAAGGGCCGGATCTTCGACGCCGCCGCCGACACCGCGATCGCCTACAGCCGCGCTCTGGACACCCCGACGGGTCCCGGCTTCGGCCTGCGCCTGAAGCACCGGATCTTCTCGAAGCTCGTCTACTCCAAGCTGCACGCGGTGCTCGGCGGTCGGGGCGAGTACGCGATCTCCGGCGGCGCCCCGCTGGGCGAGCGGCTGGGCCACTTCTTCCGCGGCATCGGCTTCACGGTGCTGGAGGGCTACGGCCTGACCGAGTCCTGCGCGGCCACCGCCTTCAACCCGTGGGACCGGCAGAAGATCGGCACGGTCGGCCAGCCGCTGCCGGGCTCCGTGGTGCGCATCGCCGACGACGGCGAGGTGCTGCTGCACGGCGAGCACATCTTCAGCGGGTACTGGAAGAACGAGGCGGCCACCGCCGAGGCCCTGACCGACGGCTGGTTCCACACCGGTGACGTCGGCACCCTGGACGAGGACGGCTACCTGGCCATCACCGGCCGCAAGAAGGAGATCATCGTCACCGCCGGCGGCAAGAACGTGGCCCCGGCCGTGATCGAGGACCGGATCCGGGCGCACGCGCTGGTCGCGGAGTGCATGGTGGTGGGCGACGGCCGGCCGTTCGTCGGCGCGCTGGTCACCCTGGACGAGGAGTTCCTGGGTCGCTGGGCGGAGGAACACGGCAAGCCCGCCGGGATCACCGCGGACCGGCTGCGGGAGGACCCGGAGCTGCTGGCGGCGGTGCAGAAGGCCGTGGACGACGGCAACGCGGCGGTCTCCAAGGCGGAGTCGGTGCGCAAGTTCCGGGTGCTGGGCTCGCAGTTCAGCGAGGAGTCCGGGCACATCACGCCCTCGCTGAAGCTCAAGCGGAACGTCGTCGCGAAGGACTTCGCGGACGAGATCGAGGCGCTGTACCACGGCTGATCCGGCCTCGGGCGGGATCCTCGGGCCTCGTGGCGCCTTCGGGCTCCGCGGGGCCTCGCCGTTCCCGGGGCCCGTGCGGGCGCGGCCGGCCGCCGGGTGCGGGCGACGGAGGGCCGGTGCGGGTGGCGCCGGTGGTGCCGGTGGTGCCGGTGCGGGGGAAGGGCGCCGGTTCAGCGCGGATCCTCGGCGAGGACGCGTTCCATGGTGCGTTCGGCGAGCGCGGTGATGGTGACGAAGGGGTTGACCCCGAGGGAGCCGGGCACGAGCGAGCCGTCGGTGACGTACAGCCCGTCGTAGCCCTTGACCCGGCCGTACGCGTCGGTGGCCCGGCCCAGGACGCAGCCGCCCAGCGGGTGGTAGGTGAAGTCGTCGGCGAAGGCCCGGTTCCCGCCGAACAGGTCGTGCCGGTAGACGGTGACGTTGGTGCGGTTGATCCGGTCGAAGAGCTTCTTCGCGGCGGCCACCGAGGGGGCGCTCTGGTCCCTGGTCCAGTCGAGCTTGGCGGAGTCGGTGGCCGCGTCGTAGCGGAAGCTGCCCCTTTCCGGGTTCCTCGTGATCGCCAGGTACAGGGAGATCCAGTGCTCCAGCCCCATGGGCAGCGGGGCGATCTCGGCGAAGACGGGGTTCGCGGGGTTGTCCCAGTCGTCGATGCCGAGGGCGGGCATGGTGGCCTGGTTCGCGCCGACGGTGTCCCACAGGTGGTTGGCGCGGGCGGTCATGACGTTGCCGTTGGGGCCCCAGCCGCGCCCCACCTCCGGGTCGAGGGCGGGCAGCGCGCCGGTCTCGCGGGCGCGCAGCAGGATCTCGGTGGTGCCGAGGCTGCCCGCGCCGAGGAAGAGCTGCCGGCAGCCGATCCTGCGGACGTCGACGACCCGGCCGGTGAGGTCGATCCGGCTGACGGTGAGCACGTACGTACCGTCGGGTTCGCGGCGCAGGCCGGTGACCTTCCGGAGGGTCTCGATGGTGACGTTGCCGGTGCCGAGGGCCGCGGCGAGGTAGGTCCGGTCGAGGCTGTTCTTGCCGTGGTTGTTGCCGTAGATCACCTCTCCGGCGAGGGCCGAGCGGGGCACCTGGCCGGCGGCCTCGCGGCGCATGTACCCGAAGTCGTAGACGTTGGGGACGAACACGGTCCGCAGGCCGGTGCGCTGGGCGTGCTTGCGGGAGACTCGGGCGAAGCGGTACCACTCCGTGGACTCGAACCAGGCCGGGTCGACGTCGTTGACGCCGAGCATCCGGCGGGCCGCGGGAAGTAGGTGCCGTACATCTCGTCGGCGTCCACCGCGGGCAGGACCTCGGTGAAGTAGGAGCGCCGCGGGGTGGGTGCCATCCCGCCGTTGACCAGAGAGCCGCCGCCGACCCCGCGGCCCACGTACACGGACATGGCCCCGAAGCCGACCCGGTCCAGGACCCCGGGGTAGGGGTCGATGTTCCGGTTGACGACGTCCAACCAGAGGAACTGGGCCAGCGGGGCCTCGGTGCGGGTGCGGAACCACATGGAGCGGTGGTCGGGGGCGGAGGTGGCGGGGAAGACCTTCCCGTCGGGTCCGGCGGTGTCCCAGAGCCGGCCCATCTCCAGCACGACGGTGGGGATTCCGGCCTGCCCGAGCCGGAGGGCGGCCACCGCGGAGCCGTAGCCGGAGCCGACGACCACGGCGGGGGCGTAGGAGCGGGGCGGGGGTTCGGCGGCGGCGGCCGATTCCAGGCCGATCCTCGTGAAGCCGAGGGCGGCGGCGGTCTGCAGGGCGCCGAGACCCAGGAGATGACGGCGCGTCAGCTTTGATGTCATGGCCGCATCATGGGCGGAATCGGGCCGTCCGCACAGGCGCGGTATTGACAGACATCCGAGAGACAGTCAGATGTGCCGGCGGTCGCCGGGACGGCCTGAGGGCACGGGCGAGGCGAGGGCACGGGCACGAGAGAGGGCCCGGGGCGAGGGCCCGGGGCGAGGGCTCGGGGCTAGCGCGAGGGCAACGGACGGCCCCGCGGACGGCAAGGGCGGCGGCCCGGCGGACGGCACGGGACCGTCCGCCGGGGTCAGCTCGTGCCCGCTCGGGCGCCTCCCGCGAGGAGGACGGCCGCGGGGGCGGTCAGAGCAGCTCTTCCAGGCGCGCGGCGAGCAGGTCCCAGCGCCACTTCTCCTCCACCCAGGCCCGGCCCCGCTCCCCCATCCGGCGGCGCAGCTCCGGGTCCTTCAACAGGGCCGTCACGCGATCCGCGGACTCCTCCGCGCTGCCGCCCCGCACCACCCAGCCGGTCTCCCCCGGGAGCACCGCGTCCGGCGCGCCCCCGGAGTCCCCGCCCACCACGGGCAGTCCGGTCGCGGACGCCTCCAGGTAGACGATGCCGAGCCCCTCCACGTCCAGGCCGCCCCGACGGGTCCGGCAGGGCATCGCGAACACGTCGCCCGCCCCGTAGTGCGCGGGCAGCTCCGCCCACGGCACCGCCCCGGTGAACCGCACCGAGTCCGCCACCCCCGTGCCCGCCGCCAGCTTCCGCAGCTCCTGCTCGTACGGGCCGCCGCCCACGATGAGCAGCACCGCGTCCGGGACCTCCGCGAGGATCCGCGGCATCGCCCGCACCAGCGTGTCCTGCCCCTTCCGCGGCACCAGCCGGGAGACGCACACCACCACCGGGCGGTCGGCCAGCCCCAGCCGGGCCCGGACCGCGGCCCCGCCCGAGTCCGGGTGGAAGGTCTTCTCGTCCACCCCCGGCGGCAGCTGCACCATCCGCGCCGCCGCCTCCGGGGTGAGCGCCCCCGCGATCCGCGACCGCGTGTACTCGCCCAGATAGGTGATCGTGTCCGTGCCCTCGCCGATCCGGCGCAGCAGCCGCCGCGCCACCGGCAACTGCGCCCAGCCCGCCTCGTGCCCGTGCGAGGTGGCCACCAGCCGCTCCGCGCCGGCCCGACGCAGCGCCGGCCCCATCAGGCCCAGCGGGGCGGCCGCCCCGAACCACACCGAACGGCAGCCGTGCTCCCGCAACAGCGCCGTGGCCCGCGCGGTGACCCGGGGCGTGGGCAGCAGCATGGTGGTCCGGTCCCGGACCACCCGGAAGGGCTGCTCGGCGTCGAAGGCGGCGGTGGCCTCGCGGCCCTCGGCGCCCCGCTTCCAGGTGGAGGCGTAGACGACGATCCGCTCCGGGTCCAGGCGCAGGGCCATGTTGTGCAGGAAGGCCTGGATGCCACCGGGGCGGGGCGGGAAGTCGTTGGTCACGATCAGGGTCTTGTGCATCGTCAGCGACAGTACCCAACGGCCGCGCCTGACGGCTCCCGGGCCCGACCGCCGGGCATCATGGCGCGATGCTCCTGACCGCCTGGACGGCGACCCGGGCCCTGCTGCTCCTGTGCGTGTTCCGGGTGGTCGTGGTGCCCGGCCCCGACGTCACCACCGACGTGCACGTGATCTACCAGGGCTGGTACCGGGTGCTGCGCACCGGCACCTTCCCCCTGGACGACGTGACCTGGCAGTACCCGCCCGGGGCCGCCCTCGCGGTGCTCTCCCCCGCCCTGCTGCCCTTCCTCGGCTACGCCACCGCCTTCTTCGTCCTGGCCCTGCTCACGGACGCCGTGGTCACGACTCTGCTGGTACGGGAAGGCCGGCGGGCCGGGCGGCGCCGCCTCGGTGCCTGGGCCTGGACCATCGGCCTGCCGCTGCTCGGACCGACCGTGTACGCCCGCTACGACCTGATGGTGACGGCGGTCGCGATGGCCGCCCTGCTGCTGCCACGGGTCCGCGGCCCGCTGATCGCGCTGGGCGCCCTGTTGAAGGTGTGGCCGGTGCTGCTGCTGGCGGGCGTCCGGGAACGGTCCGCCTTCCGCGCGGCCGCCGTGACCGCCGCGGTGCTCCTGATCGGCTTCACCGCGACCATGCCCGGAGCCCTGGCCTTCCTGACCTTCCAGCGCGACCGGGGCACCGAGGTCGAGTCCCTGGGCGCCCTGGTCTTCCACGTGGCCCGGCACCTGGGCTGGGAGGGCCGGGTGCAGATGAACTACGGCTCGGTGGAGTTCCTGGGCCCGTACGTCTCCCTCATCAGCCGGGCCGCCCTGGCGCTGACCCTGCTGGGGCTGGGCTGGCTGGTGTACTGGCGGCTGCGGGTCCGGCGGTGGCACCCGCACACCACGGCGGACGCGGCCTTCGCGGCGGTCCTGCTCTTCACGACGACCAGCCGGGTGCTCAGCCCCCAGTACCTCGTCTGGCTGATCGGCCTCGCCGCGGTCTGCCTGACCCTGCGGTCCACCCGGATGGAACGGCCGGCCTGGCTGGTGCTCGCCGCGGTGCCCCCGACCTTCCTGGAGTTCCCGGTGTGGTTCTCGGAAGTGGTGCACAGCGGGTGGGGCGGCATCGCGTTGCTCGCGGTGCGGAACGGGTTGTTGGTGGCCGCGGCCGTGATCGCCTGCCGGGCGCTATGGCTCGACACCGTGCCCTGCCGGGAGCCGGCCCGCGTCCCCTTCCCCACCCCGTGACCGAGCCCCGCCTCCCCTTCCGCGCTCAATCGCCGCGCGGGCTGAGTGGGTGCTCCCGTCCACTTCCCGACCCCCGTCACAGACGCGCTCAACCGCCGCGCGGGCTGCATGTGGCCACCGGTCCGCGTTCGGCCCCACCTCACGGACGCGCTCAACCGCCGCGCGGCCTTGATGGTGGTCGACGAGACGAACGACGACACGAGCCCCGTTCAAGCCCCGCCGGCGATTGAGGCGCTCCCGGAGGCGCGGCCGAGCACCGGACGGAAGGCACCACCACCCGGCCGCGCCCCGTCAGGACAGGGTTCGGCGCAGCTCCGCGCGCCAAGCCGCGGCGAAGGCGACCCGGTCCGTGCGGAGCACCTCCGCGAGGGCCCGGTCCGGCCCCTCCTCCCCCGCCACGCGGTAGAACCGCAGCAGCTTCTCCTCGCCCCACCGTTCGGCGATCGTCCGGCAGGCCAGCCAGGCCCCCTGATAGGCGCGCGCGGTGGCGGCGGGATCCCCGCCGAAGGCGAAGTCGCGGTCGGCGGGCAGGTCGCCGGGCAGCCGCCCGGCCCGGACCTCCCGGGCCAGCTCGGCCGCCGCCGCGGGCACCGGCGGGCCGCCGTTCCGGTAGGCCACCCAGTCGGCGAAGCCCTCGGAGAGCCACTGCGGGGTGCGGGGCCCGGTCGCGTCCCGGGTGGCCACGTGCGTGATCTCGTGCGCCAGGACGATCCGTCGGCCCGCCGCGCTGAGCCCGGCGTACGCCTCGGGGTTGACGGCGACCCGGTCCGCCGGCGCGGGCCCGTCGCCGGTGCTGCCGGTGGTGACGGCGGCGAGCCCCCGGTACTCGGCCTCCGGGGCCCCGAGCACGGCGGCCAGCTGTCCGAGGGTGCCGGGGGCGAGGACCACCACCGTGCCGGGCCAGGGGCCCCGCCAGGCCGCGGAGACCTCCGGTACGGCCGCGTCGGCGGTCCGGGCCAGTTCCTCCAGGGTCGCGCGCGGCTGCCCGGTGCCGAGGACCAGGGCGGACCGTCCGGAGACGGCCGTGACCGGCCCGAGGTCCCACAGTTGGGGCGCGGTGCCGTCGGCGGGCCGGTCGGCGGCGATCCGGGGCCGTGCGCCGCCGTCGGTGAGCTCCAGCGTCCGGGCGGTGGTGACGGGGACCGTGTCGTGTCCGGCGAGCCGGTAGCGGAGCTCGGCTTCGGCGCGGAGCCGCCCGCCGTCCCGGCGGACCCCGGTGAGCCGGTACTCCCAGACGGCGAAGGGCACCCCGGCGGTGCGGTCGAAGAGGGCGCGGGCCTGCGGTCGGGCGTCCTCGGCGAGCCGGGCGGCGGGGTCCCGGGCCAGTACGGCTGCGGACCAGCGCTCCAGGGCCGCCCGGACCTGCCGCTCGGTCTCCGCGGACACCCGTCCGGAGGCGGCCCGGTCCGCGCCGGCGGACCCGCCGCACCCCGCGAGCGCGACCAGCAGCAGCACCGCCGCGCACGACGCGCGCACCACGCGCGGCGCCCGTCGCGCGGGCCGCCGCACCGCTCGTCCGCCACCGGCGGGGCGACCGGCCCGGCCGGACCCGTCCCGTTCCGCCATGCCCGCGATCGTACGACCGTTCCGGGCGGCGCCGCCTCAGGGGCGGGTGACGGAGGCGACCGGCATCATGCCGACCGGGTCGTAGCGGACGGGGGCGCCCGGGTAGGGGGCGTGGACCACCTGTCCGTTGCCCACGTACATGCCGACGTGGCTGGCGTCCGAGCGGTAGGTGACCAGGTCTCCGGGGCGCGCCTCGGAGAGCGGGACCTGCCGGCCCGCGTACCGCTGGGCCTGCGAGGTCCGCGGCAGGGAGACCCCGGCCTGCCGGTACGACCAGACCATCAGCCCGGAACAGTCGAAGCCGGAGGGCCCGGTGGCACCCCACACGTAGGGACGGCCGACGGCGGCGCGGGCGGCGGCCACGGCCGCGGAGGCCCGGCCGGAGACGGCTCCCCCGCCGGAGATCTCGGGCAGGGACGTCGTCCGGTCCGAGGAGCGCCCGGCGCGGTCGAAGGCGGCCCGCTCGTCGGTGGACATGGCGTTGAGGATGCGCCGGGCGGCGGCCAGCTTGGCCGTGACGGCCCGCTTCTGTCGGGCCACGTCGGCGCGCAGCCCGTCGAGTTCGGCGAGCTTCACCCCGGCCTCGCGCCGCTGCTGGGCCAGTTTCCGCTGGGCTTCGCGGAGTTCGGCGAGCTTGCCGGTCTGGCGGCTGGTGAGCCGGTCCAGGGTGGCGGCCTTGTCGAGGTAGTCGTCGGGGTCCTCGGAGAGCATCAGCTCCACGGCGGGGTCCACCCCGCCCGCCCGGTACTGGGCCCCGGCGTAACTGCCGAGCACGCCCCGCATGGTGTTGATGCGGTCCTGGCCGCGGGCCACCGCGTCCTGGACCCGGCGGATCTCGGAGCGGAGCCGAGTGGCCCGCTCCCCGGCCTTGTTGAAGCGTTCGGTGGCCTGTTCGGCCTCCTCGAAGAGCCGGTCGACCCGGGTGCGGGCCTCACCGGCGCCCGGTTCGAAGGGGGCGGCGACGGCGGGGGTCGCTGCGGACAGGGCGGCCGCCGCGGTGGCCGCGGCCGCGGACAGCACGGTGACCTTGGTGCTCAGGTCCGAACCCGAGGACACGGGCCGACGATGGGACGCCACGGGGATCCGCACACTCCCTTCCGCTGCGCGGTTCCCGGGTCCGCCCCCCGTGGACGGCCGTGGGCCGGTTGCCGCGCTGGCAGACAGTAGCCGCGCGGACACACCCCGACCAACGACCGTCACGGGCACGCACAGTGACGCCCCGCCGGAGAGCACAGGTCACCGGCGGGGCGCGGGGTCATCGGGGCGTGCCGCAATTCGCCCGGATGGGCGGTGTCGGCGCGTCTTGACCGGAGTTGTCGCGGCAGGTCAGATGCGGACGCCGAACTGGAACGGCATGTTGTCCATGGACTCGTACTTGACGCCGCTGCGCGGGTTCGAGGCGTGCAGCGTCATGTTGTTGCCGGCGTACAGGCCCACGTGGTGCAGGTCGCCGTAGAAGAAGACCAGGTCACCGGGCTGGAGCTGGCTGCGGGAGATCCGCGTGCCGTCGTTGATCTGGGTGAAGGTGACGCGGGAGATCCCGATCCCGGCCTGCTTGTAGGCCCACTGGGTCAGGCCGGAGCAGTCGAAGGCGTTGGGGCCCTCGGCGCCGGATATGTACGGGAAGCCGACCTTGGTCTTCGCGGCGGCCAGGGCCTTGCCGGCGAAGCCGGAGCCCTTCACGTTGCCGAGGTCGGGGCGGGAGTTGTCGCCGCCACCGCCGGAGCCGCGACTGGCGCGCTCCTCCTCCTCGTCGAGCTTGGCCTTCTCCGCGGCGGTCAGGGTGTTGAGGAGCTTCTGCGCCTCGGCCAGCTTCGTCTGGACCTGCTTCTTCTTCTCGCCGAGCTCCTTGCGGGTCTCCGCGAGGTCCTTGAGCTTGCCGGCGGCCTCCAGGCGCTGCTGCGCGAGGGTGCGCTGCTTGGCCTGGATCTTGGTGACCGCGTCGGCCTGGCGGGCGCCGAGCTGGTCGAGGACGGAGGCCTTGTCGAGGTACTCCTCCGGGTCCGCGGAGAGGAAGAGCTGCATCGAGCCGTCCATGCCGCCCGAGCGGTACTGGGCGCTGGCCATCGAACCGAGCGTGGCGCGCAGGTCGTTGAGCTCGCCCTGGCCGCGGGCGACCTTGTCCTGGAGGGCTCCGATCTGCTGCTGGAGCTTCTCCTGCTGGGTCTCGGCGGCGTTCCACTTCTCGGTGGCCTGCTCGGCCTGCTCGTAGAGGGCGTCGACCTTCGCCTTGACCTCGTCCTTGGAGGGCTTGGCGGGGGCGGCGGAGGCGCCCTGGGAGGAGAGGGCCACGGCCGCGGCGGCGGTGGCGGTGAGCACGGTCACGCGCGCGCGGGTCGGCTGCTTGGGTCGACGGTGGGACGCCACGGGGGCGAGCTCCTTCTTCCTCAGCCGCCGAACGAACGCCCGGTCACACGGGGACCCGAATGAACCCAAGACTCGGCGGACCTCCGCCCGCCACCCCGAATGAGTGATCAACCGCACGAAGGTTTGAACCCAGACCCTAGTGACCTTCCTGTGATCAGTTCAAATCCCGATCAGAAAAAACTCCCGGCGACTCCCGCTTCTTTACCAACAGCCCACAGCGCGTAGCGGCGACTTGACGGACCGTTCCACGAAAACGGGCATACCGCCCAGGGGTTAAGAGATGCGCGAAAGCCGCTTCAGGAGCAAAGCCGAAGCAACCGGCCGGGCACCGGACTTGGCCACGCCGTCCGCCACCTCGCGATCGGTGGAGGCCACCACCACCGGACGCCCCGGCGGCTCCGCCCGCACCAACTGCCGGATCAGCTCGTCGGCCGTCACCCCGGGCTTGGAGAACAACACCCGCACCCCGCGCGGCGGGGCCAGCAACACCGGGGCCGCCAGCTCCGCGCCGTCGAAGACGCAGGTCATCTCCGCGCCGGTCTGCGCGGCCAGCATGGAGAGCCCGCCCAACAGCCGCAGCCGCTGCTGCTCCAGCGGCATCGTCGGATAACCGGTCTTGGTGACGTTGTAGCCGTCCACGACCAGATGGGCCTGCGGCAGCGCCAACAGCTGGTCCAGCAGGGCCGGGTCGGTCTCCGACAGGGCCCGCGCCGCGATGTCCTTGGGCGTCATCCGGCCCGGCTCCACGGCGTCCACCGTGTCGGCCGGCCGCACCGACACCGGGGGCAGGGCCAGTTCGCGCCGCAGGCCCTGCGCCGCGTCCAGGACGGTGTCCAACAGCAGGCGCACCCGCATGTCCTCGATGCTGCGGCCCTCACGACCGGCCCGACGACTGGCCTCCAACGCCGACTCGGTCTCCGCCAGCCGGGCCTTCAACCGCCGCGACTCGCTCTCGGCCGCCGCCACCTGGGCCGCGGCCTCGGCGCGCACCCCGTCCGACTCCACGGCCGCCTTGCGGAGCGCGGCCTCCCCGCGCTTGACGTCGTTCTGGGCGCTGCGCAGCTTGCGCTGAAGCGATTCGGCGTCCTTGCGGGCGACCTCCAGCTCCTGGCGCAGCTGCCCGCCGTCCGTGCGCTGCTGCTCCTTCAGGTGCGCCAGCTCCTCACGGAGCCGCTCCAGCTCCCGCTGGGTCTCCTCGCCCGCCCGCTCGGCGTCGGCCCGCTGGACCTCCTCGCCCGCGGCGGCCACCAGCTTCACCCAGCCCGGGGGGCGCAGCACGTAGGCCGCGGCGGCCACGTCCAGGGGATCGGCCGCCGCGGGCGGGGCCCCCGCCTCCAGGGCGGCCGCCAGCTCCGGCTGGGCCTCCCGCAGCCGCTCCCCGATCCGCCCGCGGAAGACCGCGTCGCTCTCCAGGGCCGCGGCCATGGCGTTCCCGGCGAACTTCGCGCGCCGGGTCGGCGTGAAACGGGCGTACTGGCGCAGCTGCGCCGGCAGGTCCGCGACCGTCAACCCGCCGAAGGCGTCCGAGACGAACGCGACGACCCGGCGCCGCACGCCCTCCGGCAGCGGGCGGTCGAGCGCCTCCGCGGCGTCGCCACCGCTTGCAGCGTCCACAATCCGTCACCCCTACCGTGAGAGAACCACCATCCGGGCCACGCCTCCCTCAGGAGTCCGCGCCCGGCCTGTCCACGAGCTCGATCCGGTCCACCGCGTTGCACCAGCGGCAGCGGACCGATTCGATGGTCTCACTGAGCACCTCGCGCTCCTCCACCTTCGGCGCTCCGGCGAGGTCCAGGTGGACGTACTCCACCACCTTCGACGAACGGGTGACGTCGAACCGCGTCAGGTTGCCGCACAGGGTGCAGCGCCAGCGCGTCGCATCGGTCGGCAGGGGAACCGTCGTCATCGGGTCGCTCTCTCCTAGGCAGGGTGCGTGAGTACCGCTCGTAACCCTACGGCCTGTGGGGGGTGCCGCGCGGGCCCCCGTCCTCCATGCGAGACACGGCGGGGCAACCCGTCCGCTTCCTCCCCGTACGCCATGCTCTGGCCATGATCGCAAGCATGACCGCACGGTGGTTCCGGGGCCCCGTGGTCACCCACGCGCTCATCGCGGCCTGCTCCCTCGCCTTCCTGCTGAGCCCGCTCTCCGGCTTCGGGGCGCCCACGACCACCGGCCCGGAGCTGCTCGACGCCCAGGACGCCTACCTGCGGCGCTGGGGCGTGGTCCCCGCCGAGCTGTTCACCCCCTCGCTCCGCACCGCGCTCACCCCGCTCACGGCCCTCTTCGTGCACGGCAGCTGGCTGCACCTGCTCGGCAACATGCTCTTCCTCTACGTCTTCGGCGTGATGACCGAGGAACGCATGGGCCGGCTCCCCTTCACCCTCTTCTACCTGGTCTGCGGCTACCTCTCGCTGGTGGCCTACGCCGCCGCCAACGCCGCCTCCGACCGCACCCTGGTCGGGGCCTCCGGGGCCATCTCCGGGATCCTCGGCGCCTTCCTGTGCCTCTTCCCCCGCGCCCGGGTCACCAGCGTCTTCCCGTTCCTCTTCTTCCTGCCCCTGCGCTTCCCCGCCTGGATCGTGCTGGTGTTCTGGTTCGTGCTCCAGTGGCTGGCCGCGCAGCGCGCCGGCAGCGGCCCCGGGGTGGCCTACCTGGCCCACCTGTCGGGCTTCACCCTGGGGTTCTGCCACGCCTGGGTGTGCTATCGGCGTACGACTAGAGTGAGCAGCCCAGTACCGGCCACCGAGGGAGACAACCCGCCGTGATCACCGCTCTCGTCCTGATCAAGACCAGCGTGGACCGGATCCCCGAGATCGCGGAGTCGATCGCGGCCCTGGAGAACGTCAGCGAGGTCTACTCCGTCACCGGCACCTACGACCTCATCGCCCTGGTCCGGGTGGCCCGCCACGACGACCTCGCCGACATCATCCCGGGCCGCATCAGCAAGATCCCCGGCGTCGAGGCCACCGACACCCACGTGGCCTTCCGCACCTACTCCCAGCACGACCTGGAAGCGGCCTTCGCCATCGGCCTGGACGCCTGAGCCATCCCGCCGGATCGGGCCCGGGACACGCGCGGGGCCGCGGTGGGGGGCACGGAACAGGCCGTTCCGTCCCCCCACCGCGGCCCCGCGGCCGTACGGCTCAGACCGCCGGGACGCAGCGGCCGTCCTCGGTGCGGTACTGCCAGCGGGCGCCGTCCGACACCAGCTCCTTGACGGCCCGCACGAACCGCTCCACGTGCTCGTCCGGGGTACCCGCGCCGAAGCTGACGCGGATCGCGTTCAGCGAGCGCTCGCCCGGGGCCGCCTCCGGCGCCCCGCACTCCCCCGGCTCCTGCGGCTCGCTGCCCAGCAGGGTGCGCACCAGCGGGTGCGCACAGAAGAGCCCGTCCCGGACCCCGATGCCGTACTCGGCGGACAGGGCCGCCGCGAAGTGCGAGCTGTTCCAGCCCTGCACCACGAACGAGATCACCCCGACCCGCGGCGCCTCGTCCCCGAACAGCGACAGCACCTTGACCTCCGGAACCTCCGCCAGCCCGGCCCGCACCCGCGCCACCAGCTCCTGCTCCCGGGCCACCAGGCCCTCGAACCCGGCCTCCTTCAGCGCCCGGCAGGCCGAGGCGATGGCGTAGACGCCGATGACGTTCGGGGAGCCGGCCTCGTGCCGGGCCGCGGTGGTGTGCCACTCCACCTCCACCCCGCCGTCCTCGCGCCGCGCCACCTTGCGGGAGGCCCCGCCGCCCGCGAGGTAGGGCTCGGCGTCCTGGAACCAGTCGGCGCGGCCCGCGAGCACGCCCGAGCCGAAGGGCGCGTACAGCTTGTGGCCGGAGAAGGCCACCCAGTCCACGTTCAGTTCCCGCACCGACACCGGGTGGTGCGGGGCCAGCTGGGCCGCGTCCAGCACGATCCGGGCGCCGTGCGCGTGCGCCGCCGCCGCCAGCTCCTTCACCGGCCACAGCTCGCCGGTCACGTTCGAGGCCCCGGTCACGCACACCAGCGCCGGCCCCTGGGGGTCCCGGCCCGCGAGCGCCCGCTCCAGGGTGGCCACCGCCTCGGCCGGGGTGCGCGGCGCGTTCAGGTACGTCACCCGGGCGTCCCGCCACGGCAGCAGCGAGGCGTGGTGCTCGGTCTCGAAGACGAACACCTCGCAGCCCGCCGGGATCACCCGCGCCAGCAGGTTGAGGGAGTCGGTGGTGGACCGGGTGAAGACCACCTGGTCGGCGGGGCGGCAGTCGAGGAACTCGGCCACGGTGGCCCGGCTCTGCTCGAACAGGTCCGTGGACAGCTGCGAGAGGTACCCGGCCCCCCGGTGCACGCTGCCGTAGTAGGGGGCGTAGGCGGCCACGTCGTCCCAGACCCGCTGGAGGGCGGGGGCGCTGGCGGCGTAGTCGAGGGCCGCGTAGGTCACCTCGCCACCGGTCACCAGGGGCACGGTCACGTCCCGGCCGAGGACGGGCAGCAGCGGGGCGGAGCCGTGGGCCGCGCAGGCGGGGTCGGCGCCCTCGACGCAGCAGGCGGGGGCCGGGACGGAGGCGGCGGGGGTGGTGGTGACGGCGGCGTGCGGGTACGCGGACATGGCGGAATCTCCCGGTGGGGCAGTGCGGAATGGCTTCGACGGACCCGTACGGCGCGGCGCTCCGGGGCTCCGGAACGGCGGACGGCGGTACGGGGTGGTGCCTCGACGCGGCGGGGGGCACGGAAGCCCGGCCCGGGCGGAGGGTGAAGAAAGGGCGCTACGCGCCTATCGCATTCGCTTGCTCACGGAAAACGCTCCTCGAGGACCAGGACCCCTGGTGGTTCGAGGGGTCCGCGCTTGCCGCAGACCTCGCTGCCTGCGGCCTGGTCATCACCCGGGGCACCCCGCCACGGACGGAGGGTTGCCGGACAGCAAGCCGGGGCCTCAACGCTGTCACTCGTGACCTGCCATGCATCCTGCCACAAGATCCGGTACGCGCAAGCCCCGGTCCGCGATGCGGACCGGGGCTCGGCGCGGAGGGCACGCACGGAGAAGCCGTGCGCCGGGCGCTCAGGCGTTGCTGACGGCCACCCAGCGCTCCAGGGCGGCCCGGGCGGAGCCGGAGTCCACCGACTCGGCCGCCAGGGCGATGCCGGCCCGCAGCCGCTCCTCCAGGGAGCCGGAGCCCAGCCGGGGCTCGGCCCCGTCGATGCCGTCCACGGCCACCAGGGCGGCCGCCGAGTTCAGCAGCACCGCGTCACGGACCGGGCCGGTCTCACCGGCCAGCAGGCGCCGCGCCACGTCGGCGTTGTAGGAGGCGTCGGCCCCGCGCAGCGCGGACACGTCCACCAGCTCGATGCCCACGTCCCGCGGGTCGAAGGCGAGCTCCTCCACGGCCCCGTCACGGACCCACCAGACCCGGGAGGTGGCGGTCGTGGTCAGCTCGTCCAGGCCGTCGTCCCCGCGGAAGACCAGCGCGGAGGAGCCCCGTTCGGCGAGCACCCCGGCCATGATCGGGGCCATCCGGGCGTCCGCGACCCCGGTGGCCTGGGCCCGGACCCGGGCCGGGTTCGTCAGCGGGCCGAGGAAGTTGAGCGGGGTGCGGATCCCGAGGTCCTTGCGGGCCGTGGCGGCGTACCGCAGCGCCGGGTGGAACTTCACGGCGAAGCAGAAGGTGATGCCCGCCTCCTCGGCGACCTGCGCCACCCGGGCCGGGGTGAGGTCCAGGTTGACGCCGAGTTTCTCCAGCACGTCGGAGGCCCCGCTCGCGGAGGAGGCGGCGCGGTTGCCGTGCTTGACCACCTTGGCGCCGGTGCCCGCCACCACGATGGAGGACATGGTGGAGATGTTGACGGTCTTCGCGCCGTCGCCGCCGGTGCCGACGATGTCCACCGTGCGGCCCGGGACCTCGATCAGATTGGCGTAGGCGTACATGGTCCGCACGAGACCGGTGTACTCCTCGACGGTCTCGCCCTTGGCGCGCAGGGCCACCGCGAAGCCCGCGATCTGGGCGTCGGTGGCCTCCCCCCGCATGATCCGGTCCATGGCCCAGGCGGTGTCGTCCGCGGTCAGGTCACGCCCGGCGACGAGGGTTTCGAGAACGGCCGGCCAGGACCGGTCCGCCACGCTGTCGCCGCCTGCCGGGGTCACAACGTTCATGGTCCACTCCTGGGTCCACAGCCGAAAAGTAAGGGCCCCAGCCTATCCAGCCCCGGAGACGGCAAAGAGCCCCGTCCACCGAGTGGACGGGGCTCTCGCCGTGGCGATCAGTCTGCGACCGGAGGGGATCCGGCCGGTTCAGCCGAAGCTGCGATCAGCGGGGATCAGTGGTGGCCGTGGCCGCTCTGGATCTCCTTGAACTCCTCCGCCGTGGGCTTCGGAATCTGGTTGTCCTGACCGTAGTACGCCTTGCTCAGCTTCACCCGGGTCTTCTCCAGGCGGTTCACCTTGCGCTCCACGCCGTTCTCGTCGACCAGGGGGCCGATCTCGGCCGGCTGGTACTGGTGGTGCGCCGTGAGCGTGTGCAGCTTGGCGGCCGGCAGCGGCTCGTGGACCTCGACGAACTCACCGTGCGGGAGCCGCTTGATGATGCCGGTCTCGCGGCCGTGCAGCACCTTGTCGCGGTCGCGGCGCTGGAGACCCAGGCAGATCCGCTTGGTGATGACGAACGCGATGACCGGGCCCACGAAGAAGCCGATCCGGGTGAACCAGGTGATGGCGTTGATCGACAGGTGGAAGTACTGCGCGAACATGTCGTTTCCACCGGCGATCAGCAAGATGACGTACCAGGTCAGCCAGGCCACACCGAAGGCGGTACGGGTCGGGGCGTTGCGCGGGCGGTCCAGGATGTGGTGCTCGCGCTTGTCGCCGGTGACCCAGGACTCCACGAAGGGGTAGACCGCGATCGTGGCCAGCACCAGCGGGAAGATCACCAGCGGGACGAAGACGCCCAGGACCAGCGTGTGGCCCCAGAGGTTGATCTCCCAGCCCGGCATGGCACGGATGAGGCCCTCGGAGAAGCCCATGTACCAGTCCGGCTGCGCGCCCGTGGACACGTGGTCCGGGACGTACGGGCCGAGCGCCCAGATCGGGTTGATCGAGGCGATCGCCGCGATGGCCGCGATGACACCGAAGACCAGGAAGAAGAAGCCTCCGGCCTTGGCCATGTAGACCGGCAGCAGCGGCATGCCCACCACGTTGTTGTTCGTGCGGCCGGGGCCCGCGAACTGGGTGTGCTTGTGGTAGAAGACCAGGATCAGGTGGGCCACCAGCAGGCCGAGCATGATGCCCGGCAGCAGCAGGATGTGGATCGAGTAGAACCGGGCCACGAAGTCGTGGCCGGGGAACTCGCCGCCGAAGAGGAAGAACGACAGGTACGTGCCGACGATCGGCACGGACAGGATCGCGCCCTCCATGAAGCGGACACCGGTGCCCGAGAGCAGGTCGTCCGGCAGGGAGTAACCGGTGAAACCGGTGAACATGCCGAGGACCAGCAGCAGGAAGCCGAAGACCCAGTTGACCTCACGCGGCTTGCGGAACGCGCCGGTGAAGAAGACGCGCATCATGTGCACCATCATCGCGGCCACGAAGATCAGGGCCGCCCAGTGGTGGATCTGCCGGATCAGCAGACCGCCGCGCACGTCGAAGCTGATGTCCAGGGTCGAGGCGTACGCCTCGGACATCCGGACACCCTGCATGGGCACGTACGAGCCGTGGTACACGACCTCGTTCATGCTCGGGTGGAAGAACAGGGTCAGGTAGACGCCCGTCAGGATGATGATGATGAAGGTGTAGAGGCAGATCTCGCCGAGCATGAAGGACCAGTGGTCCGGAAAGATCTTCCGCATGTTGGACTTGGCCAGGGTGTAGATGCCCAGGCGGCCGTCCGCCCAGTCGGCGACGCGCTCGCCGGCCGGGGCCTTCCGCTGATCGTTGGCAGTGGTCGTGCTCATCCGCGCTCCCAGAAAGCAGGGCCGACGGGCTCTTCGAAGTCGCCGAGCGCCTCGAGGAAGCCTTCGTCATTCACGCCGATCCGCAGCTGCGGGAGAGCGTGACCGGCGGGGCCGAAGATGACGCGGGCACCGTCGGAGAGGTCGAAAGTGGACTGGTGGCACGGGCAGAGCACGTGGTGGGTCTGCTGCTCGTACAGGCTGATCGGGCAGCCGACGTGGGTGCAGATCTTGGAGTAGGCCACGATGCCCTCGTGGGACCACTCCAGTTCCTTCTTGTCCTTGATGTTCTCCGGCTGGATCCGGACGATCATCAGGGCGGCCTTGGCGATCTGCGACATGTAGTCGTGCTGGTCCTCCTCCAGGCCCTCGGGCATGGCGAAGGTCAGCGAACCGACGGCGACGTCCTCGGGACGCAGCGGCTCCATCGTGTTCTGGTTGATGAGCAGCTTGCCCTTGGCCCACAGGGTCTTGCGCAGCTTGTCCTCGGGCAGCGGGCCCAGGTCGCGCAGGAGCACCACACCGGCGAGCGGCACCATGGCCATCGCGCCGAGCATCGTGTTGCGGATCAGCTTGCGGCGGCCGATGTCGGATTCCTTGACACCGTCGGCGAAGTCGGAGAGGAGCTTCTCCTTGACCTCGGGCTCGGCCGCGATCGGGTGACGCTCGTCGGCGATCTCGACGTCCGACATCAGGGTGCGGGACCAGTGGACCGCACCGGCGCCGATGCAGAACAGCGCCAGACCCAGGGTCAGGCCGAGAGCGAAGTTCAGTCCGCTCACGTGCCCGATCGGGAAGATGTAGACGATCTTGTCGACCGGGATGGTCACGTAGGAGGCGATGAAGCCGATCGTGGCCAGCATCGACACCGTGAACAGCAGGGCCACGGTGCGCTCGGACCGCTTGGCGGCCCGCTCGTCGATGTCCTGGATGCGCGGCTTGTGGGCCGGCAGGCCGGGGTCGGCGAACGGGTCGTCCTTCACCGCGACGGTGCCGTGGTGGGCGTCGCCCTGCTCGCTCGGCAGGTGCTTCTCTTCGGGAATCTCTTGGCTACTCATGACTTCTTGGCCTTTGCGGTGTGGGCCGCGACCCAAACGGCGACAGCGATCAGCGAACCCAGGCCGAAGATCCAGCCGAAGAGACCCTCGGAGACGGGGCCGAGGCCGCCGAGCTTCAGGCCGCCGGGGCTCTCCGCCTTCTCACCGTTGACGGTCTCCAGGTACGCGATGATGTCCCGCTTCTGCTGCTCGGGCATCGTGCTGTCCGGGAAGGAGGGCATGTTCTGCGGGCCGGTGAGCATGGCCTCGTAGACGTGCTTGGGCGAGACGTCCGCCAGGTTGGGGGCGTACTTGCCGTGCGTCAGGGCGCCACCTTCACCGGTGAAGTTGTGGCACTGCGCGCAGTTGTTGCGGAACAGTTCGCCACCGCGGGCGATGTCCGCGCCGGCCGGGTCGTACTGCTTCTCGGTCGGCGTGATGGGGCCGGCGCCGAGGGAGGCGATGTACGCGGCGAGCTGGTCGATCTGCGCCTGGGTGTAGATGTTCTTCTTCTTCGGCACCTGGGCGCCGGGCTGCTGGGCGGGCATACGGCCCGTGCTCACCTGGAAGTCGACGGCGGCAGAGCCGACGCCCACCAGGCTCGGGCCGTCAGACGAACCCTGACCCCCGGACCCGTGGCAGCTTGCGCAGCCCACGGCGTAGAGCTTCTTGCCCTCCTCGATGGCGAGGGACTGGGCGGATTCGTCGGCCTGTGCCTTGCCCGCGGGCGCGAACGCGGCGTAGAGCCCCCCAGTGGCCGCCAGCGCGAGGAGTAGAACGACGACCGCCGCCAGCGGATGGCGTCGTCGTGCGGAGAGCTTTTTCACGGATTACCCCGGTGTCAGGATCTTCTGCGTCGGTGCTTGCTGGATGGTGTGCCGGGTCGTGCCCGGCGGCGTGATCGCTACTTGATCAGGTAGATCGTTGCGAAGAGGCCGATCCAGACGACATCGACGAAGTGCCAGTAGTAGGACACGACGATGGCCGAGGTGGCCTGTTCGTGGGTGAACCTCTTGGCCGCGTACGTCCGGCCCAGGACCAGGAGGAAGGCGATGAGGCCGCCCGTCACGTGGAGTCCGTGGAAGCCGGTGGTCAGGTAGAAGACCGAGCCGTACGGGTCGGACGAGAGCGAGAGGCCCTCGTGCTTGACCAGCTCGGTGTACTCGAACACCTGGCCGCCGATGAAGATCGCACCCATCACGAAGGTGATCACGAACCAGGTGCGGAGCTTCTTCACGTCACCGCGCTCGGCGGCGAAGACGCCGAGCTGGCACGTGAGGGAGGAGAGCACCAGGATCGTGGTGTTCGTCGCCGAGAACGGGAGGTTGAGAAGGTCTGCCTTCTCCGTCCAGAACTCGGTGCCCGTCACCGATCGCAGGGTGAAGTACATCGCGAAAAGGGCCGCGAAGAACATCAGCTCGGAACTCAACCAGATGATGGTTCCGACGCTGACGAGGTTCGGCCTGTTGACCGTCGGGTGCGCGTGCCCGGTATCTACTGTCGTTGCTGTCGCCACGACCGACATTATGTCGGTCGCTTATCCCGCCCTCACCCCGGGGGGTGCCGTTCGGAGTGTCAGCGGGGTGTGCACTGCCCGAACGGCCCATCGGAAGGGCCGATCGGAGGGTCCGCGAACCGGTCCTCGGGACGGGAGAGTCGGAGTAGCATCCGGCCCAACATCACCGTGATTCATGGGACGCGTGGAGGAACGATGCGGGCGACTGCGAGGGTTCTGGTCTACAGCGACGACGCCAACACCCGGGAGCAGGTGCGGTTGGCGTCCGGGCGCAGGCCGGCCGCGGACGTGCCACCGGTGGAGTTCCTGGAGTGCGCGACGCTGCCCGCGGTGCTGAAGGCCCTGGACGAGGGCGGGATCGACGTGTGCGTGCTGGACGGCGAGGCCGTGCCCGCGGGCGGCATGGGGGTGTGTCGGCAGATCAAGGACGAGGTCTTCCGGTGCCCGCCGGTGCTGCTGCTGATCGGGCGGCCGCAGGACGCCTGGCTGGCCACCTGGAGCCGGGCGGACCGGGCGGTGACGCTGCCGGTGGATCCGGTCGAGTTCGTGGAGGCAGGCTTCGAAGGAGTAGTCGGCTGAGCGGCCGGACTTGCCGCGGGCGCGGGCGTCGAAGGTGATGTGACGGTAGTCGGGTCCCAGGGCT
>NZ_JBEOSD010000121.1:0-25804 GCF_040302735.1 Streptomyces sp. NPDC097619
GTGATCGTGCCCGGGATTTGCGCGAGTGGCCCCCTGACCTTGCTCGATGCGGGCCCCGACCTGGGGAGGTGTGGAGCGGGGAGGGTGCCGCGTGGGTCAGACCACGATCAGGGCGTCCAGCGGGGCGCCCGCGAGGTCGGTTTCCAGCCGCGCGCGGCCCTCCAGGAAGCCGAGCTCCATGAGCACGGCCACGCCCGCGACCTGCGCCCCGGCCCGCCGGATCAGCTCCAGCGAGGCCCCGGCGGTACCGCCGGTGGCGAGGACGTCGTCGATGACCAGGACCCGGTCGCCGGGGACCAGGGCCTCGGCGTGGATCTCGATCTCGGCGGTGCCGTACTCCAGCTCGTAGCCCTGCTTGAGCGTGGCTCCGGGGAGCTTCCCGGCCTTGCGGACCGGTACGAAGCCGATGCCCGCCTCGACGGCCACGGGGGCGGCGAGGATGAACCCGCGCGCCTCCAGGCCGACGATCTTCGTGGCGCC
Source organism: Streptomyces sp. NPDC097619 (assembly GCF_040302735.1). Lineage (NCBI taxonomy): Bacteria > Bacillati > Actinomycetota > Actinomycetes > Kitasatosporales > Streptomycetaceae > Streptomyces > Streptomyces sp. NPDC097619. The sequence continues at coordinate 481 of NZ_JBEOSD010000121.1, forward strand.
GTGCCGTACGGCCAGCTCCGCGAGGGCGCCGGTGAGGGCCCGGAAGGCTTCCGGGTCCGCCAGCAGCGGGGTGATGTCCTTGAACACCACGCCCGGCTTCGGGTAGTCGGGTACGTCCGTGATGCGGCTGAGCAGCAGCTCGCGGACGCCGTGCGGGTCGGTCATCCGCGCCGTCCCGCGGCCCGGCCGGGGCGGCTCTGGGCCACGACCCCGGTCTCGCCGCCGACCGCGTCCTCGCCGTCCTCCTCCTTGCCCGCCGCGGCGGCCCGCTTGGCGAGCACGCGCTTGCGCAGGGCCTTCATCGCCGGGTCGCGCTCCTTGAGGTCGGCGACCAGCGGGGTGGCGATGAAGATCGAGGAGTAGGCACCGGCCGCGAGGCCGACGAACAGCGACAGCGAGATGTCGTTCAGCATGCCCGCGCCCAGGAAGCCGCCGCCGATGAACAGCAGGCCGGCGACCGGGAGGAGCGCCACCACGGTGGTGTTGATCGAGCGGACCAGGGTGCCGTTGAGGCTCCGGTTCGCCATCTCGCTGTAGGTGAAGCGGGTCTGCTTGGTGATGTCCTTGGAGGCTTCCTTGAGACCGTCGAAGACGACGACGGTGTCGTAGAGGGAGTAACCGAGGATGGTGAGCAGACCGATGACCGTGCCCGGGGTGACCTCGAAACCGATCAGCGCGTACACGCCGACGGTGATGGTGAGGTCGTGGATCAGGGCGATGAGGGCCGCGACCGCCATCCGCCACTCGAAGGCGATGGCGAGGTAGACGACCACCAGGACCATGAACACGGCGAGGCCGGTCCAGGCCTTGTTCGCGATCTGGGAGCCCCAGCTGGGGCCGACCAGGTCGGCGTTGATGTCCTGCTCCTTCAGGTCCAGGCTGGTGGCCAGCTTGGACTTGACGGTGTTGGCCTGGGCCGTGTCCAGACCGCTGACCTGGATGCGCAGGGTGTCGTTGCCGAGCTTCTGCACGATGGCCACGTGGCCGGAGGCGGCTTCCGCCTCCTCCGTCGCCTTGGCGACGGTCACGTCGGTCTTCGGGGTGGTGAAGACCGCACCGCCCTTGAACTCGATGCCCATGTTGAGCCCCTGGACGGCCAGGGCCACGATCGCCGTGATGGTGATCAGGATCGAGACGCCGTACCAGAGGAAGCGCTTGCCGACGAAGTCGTAGCCGACCTCGCCTCGGTACAGCTTGGCGCCGAGATCGCCGAGCTTCGACATCTCACGCCTCCTTCGGGGCGACGGGGGTGGAGGACACGGGGCGGCGCGACCGGCGCAGCGGCGGCTTGGCACCGAGGCGCTTGGGGTCGAGGCCGGACCACGGGTGGCCGTCCGCGAAGAACTTGGTACGGGCCAGCAGGGTCATGATCGGCTTCGTGAAGAGGAAGACGACGACCACGTCGAGCAGGGTGGTCAGACCCAGGGTGAAGGCGAAGCCCTGCACCTTGCCGACGGTCACCACGAAGAGGACCGCGGCGGCCAGGAACGACACGAAGTCGGAGACCAGGATGGTACGTCGGGCCCGCGGCCAGGCGCGCTCCACGGCCGGACGCAGGGTGCGGCCCTCGCGGATCTCGTCGCGGATGCGTTCGAAGTAGACGATGAACGAGTCAGCCGTGATGCCGATGGCGACGATGGCGCCACAGACGGCGGGCAGGTTCAGCGCGAACCCGATGCCCTTGCCCAGCAGGGCCATGATCGTGTAGGTCAGCAGCGCCGAGGCCATGAGGCTGACGATCGCGATGAGGGCCAGGCCGCGGTAGTACGCGACCAGGTAGATCACCACGAGGGCGAGGCCGATGGCACCGGCGATGAGGCCGGCGCGCAGCTGCTCCCCGCCGAGGGCGGCGGTGACGGTGGTGACGCTGTCCTCCTGGAAGGACAGGGGCAGGGCGCCGTACGAGAGCATGTTGCCCAGGTCCTGGGCCGACTGCTGATTGAAGCCACCGGAGATCTCGGCGTTGCCGCCGGTCAGGGCCTGGTTGACGTACGGGTCGGAGACGACCTCGCCGTCGAGGACGATCGCGAACTGGTTCTGCGGGGCCTGCTTGGCGGCCAGCTCACCGGTGATCTTCGCGAACTTGTCGGCACCCTTGTCCGTGAAGTCCATGGTGACGATCCAGATGCCGCGCTGCGGGTCGAGGATGCCCTTGGCGTCCTTGACGTCCTGGCCGTCGACCTGGACCGGGCCGAGCAGCCACTTGGTCCACTGACCCGCGTTGTTCTTGCCGCAGGCGACGGTGGGGTCGGTGGGCTTGTCACCCTGACCGGCGGCGGACCGCTGGTCCTCCTTGGTGCAGTCCAGCGTGGCGAAGCGCTTCTGCAGGTCCGCGGTGGCGGGGTCCGGGGCCTGGGGCGTCGGGGACGCCTTGTCGTCTGCCTTCTTCGAGCTGCTCGCCGAGGGCGAGGGGGTCGCGGACGGGGCCTTGAGGGCCTCGCTGACCACGCGGCCCTGCGAAGTGGCGCTGGACGACGGGCTCGGTGCGGACGAGGCGTCCTGGCCGTCCTTCTTCTTGTCCTCGGCCTTGGAACCGGCGGAGGAGCTCGCGGACGGGGTCGGCGCGGGCTCGGTGGCCGGGCCTCCCGCGCCGATGGCGAGCACGGGGCGGAAGAAGAGCTGAGCGGTCGTACCGACCTGCTCGCGCGCCTGCTTCTCGTTGGTCCCCTTGGGGATGTTCACGATGATGTGATCGCGGCCCTGGGTCTGGACCTCCGCCTCGGACACGCCGAGACCGTTGACACGGCGCTCGATGATGCCGACCGCGGTGTTCATGTTGGTCTCGTTGACCGCGTTCGGCTTGCCGGGCTCGCTCTTGGCCTTCAGCGTGATGCTCGTGCCGCCGGCGAGGTCGATGCCCAGTCGCGGAGTCGTCTGCCCGGAGATGAACATCCCCGCGGTGAGCGCCACCATCGCGATCAGGATGATCGCCAGGGCGCGCCCCGGCCTCCCCTGAGCCCCCGTGGGCCGTCGGCCCTTCTTCGGTGCTGCCACCTTGTCGTATCTCCCTGTCCAACCGCCCCCGCACCGGGTGTGCGCGGGAACGGCCACGAAACGTGTGTGTGGGGACCTCTGCCCCCCGCAGAAGTGTCACTGAGAGGGACCCGCGGTCCGCCGGTCGGGCGGGCCGCGCGGTCCCCTGCCGCGCTGTTACTTCGCGCCGGCCTCGCCGTCGGAGTCGCCCTCCTTGGGCGCCTCCGGCTTCTTGTCCAGGTCGAGCTTGGGCCCGTCGGTGCCCTCGGTCAGCGAGGAGGCGTCGTCGGGGACGACCGGGGAGTCCTCCACGGCGGCGGAACCGTGGACGATCCGGTTGTACTCGTCGTCCTCGAGGACCGCGCCGATGGCGTTCTTCGCGTACATGGCGTGGACACCGGGGGCCACCTCGAGGGTGACGGTGTCCTCACCGACCTCCTTGACCGTGGCGTACATGCCACCGATCGTGCGGACGCCGGTGCCGGGCGTCATCTGGTCGCGCATGGCCGCGGCCTGCGCCTGCTTCTTCTTCGCAGACCGGGTCATCAGGAACATGGCCCCGATGAGCACGATGAACGGGAGGAAGGTCACGAGACTGTTCACGGGACGGAGATCCTTCGCACGACCGCGCACGGGGGCGGCCATTTTCTACGGGGGCGGGCACACCGACCTGGACCGGTCGGCATCGGCGGAGTCTAGGCGAGTCCACACCGATGGAACAACGCCCAGCATGGCAGCGTAGTTCCTGACCAGGCGATGTTCCGCGCCGTCAGGCCCCGAAGAGGCCCTGTTGTCCGCTTGGTCCGTTGACGCCCCGGGGCGGTACGAGGCCCAGGTGGGCCCAGGCGGCGGGCGTCGCGACCCGCCCCCGCGGGGTCCTGGCCAGCAGTCCTTCCCTCACCAGGAAGGGTTCGGCGACCTCCTCGACCGTCTCCCGCTCCTCCCCCACGGCCACCGCCAGGGTGGACAGGCCCACCGGGCCGCCGCCGAAGAGCTTCAGCAGGGCCTCCAGGACGGCCCGGTCCAGGCGGTCCAGGCCGCGGGCGTCCACCTCGTACACGGCCAGGGCCGTTCCGGCCACCTCGCGCGTGATCACCCCGTCGGCCCGTACCTGGGCGTAGTCGCGGACCCGGCGGAGCAGCCGGTTCGCGATGCGGGGGGTGCCGCGGGAGCGCCCGGCGATCTCGGCGGCGCCGTCGGCCTCGATCTCCACGTCCAGCAGGCGGGCGGAGCGGTGCACCACCCGCTCCAGCTCGGCGGGGCTGTAGAACTCCATGTGCCCGGTGAACCCGAAGCGGTCGCGGAGCGGCGGGGGCAGCAGGCCCGCCCGGGTGGTGGCGCCCACCAGGGTGAACGGCGGCAGCTCCAGGGGGATGGCGGTGGCCCCGGGCCCCTTGCCGACGATGACGTCGACGCGGAAGTCCTCCATGGCCATGTACAGCATCTCCTCGGCGGGCCGGGACATGCGGTGGATCTCGTCGAGGAAGAGGACCTCGCCCTCCTGGAGGGAGGACAGGATCGCGGCCAGGTCCCCTGCGTGCTGGATGGCCGGCCCGGAGGTGATCCGGATCGGGGCGCCCATCTCGGCCGCGATGATCATGGACAGGGTGGTCTTGCCCAGTCCGGGGGCCCCGGAGAGCAGCACGTGGTCGGCGGTGGCGCCGCGCTGCCGGGCCGCCTTCAGCACCAGGTCGAGCTGCTGGCGGACCTTCTCCTGGCCGACGAACTCGTCGAGGTCCTTCGGGCGCAGGGCCGCCTCCACGGCGCTGTCCTCGCCGTCCTGGTCGGCGGCGACCAGGCGCGGCTCCTCCGCGGCGTCCTCGTCCCAGTTCACGGGTGTCCCTCTCGGTGTCTGTCCGTACGTACGATCCTGCGAGCCGCACCCGACCCGCACGCGTCCGGCCCCGCCGGCGATCGGGCCGCGGGGGGCCGGGGCCACGCGCAGCCGCTAGCGGGCGCGGTTCAGGGATTGGAGCGCCGCCCGCAGCAGCTGCGGCACCGGCGCCGAGCCGGACTCGGCGAGCGCGGCCTCGGCCTGCGGGGTCACCGCCTCCACGGCGGATTCCGCCTCCCGGGAGGCGTACCCGAGCCCGATCAGGGCGGCGGTGAGCTGCTCGGTCCAGGGGGCCGGGCCGGCGGCCACGGCGCCCCGCTGGGCGCCGACGAGCCCGCTGGTGCCCAGCGGGGCCCCCAGCTTGTCCTTGAGCTCCAGGAGGAGCTTCTGGGCGCCCTTCTTGCCGATGCCGGGCACGGCCGTGAGGGACTTCTCGTCCCCGGTGGAGACGGCCAGCCGCAGCGCGTCGGGGCTGTGGACCCCGAGCATGGCCTGGGCGAGCCGGGGGCCGACCCCGCTGGCGGTCTGGAGGATCTCGAAGACCTGCCGCTCGTCGTCGTCGGCGAAGCCGTAGAGGGTCAGGGAGTCCTCCCGGACCACCAGGGAGGTGGCCAGGCGCGCCTCTTCCCCGACGCGGAGCCCGGCCAGGGTGGCGGGGGTGCACTGCACGGCCATGCCCACGCCCCCGACCTCGATCACGGCGGTGGTGGGGGCGACGGCGGCCACCGGGCCGCTCACGAAGGCGATCATGCGCTCCGGCCTTTCGATGCGTGCAGGGCGACGGCCTGCTGGAGGCGGTTCTGGGCGGGGGCCCGCCAGATGTGGCAGATGGCGAGGGCCAGGGCGTCGGCGGCGTCGGCGGGCTTGGGCGGGGCGTCCAGCCGCAGCAGCCGGGTGACCATGGAGCCGACCTGGGCCTTGTCGGCGCGGCCGCTGCCGGTGACGGCGGCCTTGACCTCGCTGGGGGTGTGCAGGGCGACGGGGATGCCCCGGCGGGCGGCGCAGAGCATGGCGACGGCGCTGGCCTGGGCCGTGCCCATCACCGTGCGGACGTTGTGCTGGCTGAAGACCCGCTCCACGGCGACCAGTTCGGGCTCGAACCGGTCCAGCCACTCCTCCAGCCCGCGTTCGATGCCGACCAGGCGGAGCCCGATGTCGGCGTCGGCGGGGGTGCGGACCACTCCGACGCCGAGCATCTTCAGGGGCCGGCCGGCGACCCCTTCGACCACGCCGACACCGCACCGGGTCAGGCCCGGGTCCACCCCGAGGACGCGCACCGGCGCCCCTCCCTTCGAGCCGTTCGAACACCTGCCTGCGCAGGCTATCCGTTGCCACCGACAACGCGGGCGGGCCGGCGGGGGTGTGTCCCCGCCGGCCCGCGTCACGCGAACGGATCGCTTCCGATCAGGCGTCGACCTGCGCCATGACCTCGTCGCTCACGTCGAAGTTGGCGAAGACGTTCTGCACGTCGTCGCTGTCCTCCAGCGCGTCGATCAGCTTGAACATCTTGCGCGCGCCCTCCTCGTCCAGCTCGACCTGCATGGTCGGGACGAAGCTGGACTCGGCCGAGTCGTAGTCGATGCCCGCGGCCTGGAGCGCGGAGCGGACCGCGACCAGGTCGGTGGCCTCGCTGATGACCTCGAAGTTCTCGCCGAGGTCGTTGACCTCCTCGGCGCCCGCGTCGAGGACCGTCTCCAGGACGTCGTCCTCGGACAGCTCGCCCTTGGGCAGGACGACGACGCCCTTGCGGTTGAACAGGTACGACACCGAGCCCGGGTCGGCCATGGAGCCGCCGTTGCGGGTCATGGCCACGCGGACGTCGGAGGCGGCGCGGTTGCGGTTGTCGGTGAGGCACTCGATGAGCACCGCGACGCCGTTGGGGCCGTAGCCCTCGTACATGATCGTCGCGTAGTCGACGCCGCCGGCCTCCAGGCCGCCGCCGCGCTTGACCGCGGAGTCGATGTTCTTGTTCGGGACCGAGCTCTTCTTCGCCTTCTGGATGGCGTCGAAGAGGGTCGGGTTGCCGTCGGGGTCGGCGCCGCCGGTACGGGCCGCGACCTCGATGTTCTTGATCAGCTTCGCGAAGAGCTTGCCGCGCTTGGCATCGATCACGGCCTTCTTGTGCTTCGTCGTAGCCCATTTAGAGTGGCCGGACATCCGCCTGTCTCCTTCGCGTCACCAACAATGTTCACCTCGGATCCTACCGGGGACTGCTCAGGCGCTTGCGCGCACCATGTCCACGAAGTAGGCGTGGACGCGGTGGTCTCCCGTGAGCTCCGGGTGGAAGGAGGTGGCGAGGACGTTGTCCTGACGGACCGCGACCACGTGGCCGTCGTACGTGGCCAGCACCTCGGCGGCGGCTCCGACGGACTCCACCCAGGGGGCCCGGATGAAGACGCCCTCGACCGGTCCGCCCTCGATGCCGGCGAACTCGATCCGCGCCTCGAAGGACTCGTTCTGCCGCCCGAAGGCGTTGCGGCGCACGATCATGTCGACGCCGCCCAGGGACTCCTGGTCCTCGCGGCCGTCGAGGATCTTGTCCGCGAGCATGATCATGCCCGCGCAGGTGCCGTAGACCGGCATCCCCGCGCGCACGCGCTCGCGCAGCGGCTCCAGCACGCCGAAGAGCACGGCCAGCTTGGAGATCGTGGTGGACTCGCCGCCCGGGATCACCAGGGCGTCGATGTCGGCCAGCTCCTCGGGGCGCCGGACCGGCCTGGCCACGGCGTCCGCCGCGGCCAGGGCGATCAGGTGCTCCCGTACGTCGCCCTGGAGGGCCAGGACACCGATGACGGGGGGGTTGTTCATGTCGGGAGTGCCCTACCAGCCGCGGTTGGCGTAGCGCTCGGCCTCGGGCAGGGTGTCGCAGTTGATGCCGACCATGGCCTCGCCCAGGTTGCGGGAGGCGTCCGCGATGACCTTCGGGTCGTCGTAGAAGGTGGTGGCCTTCACGATGGCGGCGGCGCGCTTGGCCGGGTCGCCCGACTTGAAGATGCCGGAGCCGACGAAGACGCCCTCGGCGCCCAGCTGGCGCATCAGGGCGGCGTCGGCCGGGGTGGCCACGCCACCGGCGGAGAACAGCACCACGGGGAGCTTGCCGAGCTCGGCGACCTCCTTGACCAGCTCGTACGGGGCGCGGAGGTCCTTGGCCGCGGCGAACAGCTCGTTGTTGTCGAAGCCGCGCAGCTTGGCGATCTCGTTCTTGATCTGGCGCAGGTGGCGGACGGCCTCGACCACGTTGCCGGTGCCGGCCTCGCCCTTGGAGCGGATCATGGCCGCGCCCTCGGCGATGCGGCGCAGGGCCTCGCCCAGGTTGGTGGCGCCGCAGACGAAGGGGGTGGTGAAGGCCCACTTGTCGGAGTGGTTGACCTCGTCGGCCGGGGTCAGGACCTCGGACTCGTCGATGTAGTCGACGCCGAGGGACTGGAGCACCTGGGCCTCGACGAAGTGGCCGATGCGGGACTTGGCCATGACCGGGATGGAGACCGCGCCGATGATCTCTTCGATCATGTTGGGGTCGGACATCCGGGCGACGCCGCCGTCCTTGCGGATGTCGGCGGGGACCCGCTCCAGGGCCATGACGGCCACCGCGCCGGCGTCCTCGGCGATCTTCGCCTGCTCGGCGTTGACCACGTCCATGATCACGCCGCCCTTGAGCTGCTCGGCCATGCCGCGCTTGACGCGGGCGGTGCCGATCGCCGGGGCGTCGGCCGACTGCGGGGTGGTGGGAAGCGTGCTCACGGATGGACCTCACTGAAGGGGAGACGGGTACGGCACAGGTGCTGCTCAGCCGAGCAAACCTCTCCGGACCAGTCCACCGCAAGGGCCAATGTGGTGCCGGTGGCTCTTCCGAACTTGGCCGCCGCGGACAAGAACCTCCCCACGGACGCGGCGGTGAAGGGGGTGGACAGGCGGCGGGGGCCGGGAAGGCCCCCCGCGACGCGCCGCCGCCTCAGGGCCGGTCGGCCAGGTGGACCGGCGGTTCGTCGTCCATCTCGAAGGCGAGCGGGAAGGGCGCGTGCCCAGCCAGTCGGAACCAGCGGACCTTGCGGTGCCGGCGCAGCGCGCGGGCCGCGCGCACGGCGTCGTTGAGGAAGCGACGGGCCATCGGGACCCGCCGGACCGCGGCGGCCAGCTCCGCCACGGACTCCTCGCCGCCGGGGGCCTCCCGCAGGGCCTCCACCTGGTCGGGGTCCTCGAAGACGGCGCGCAGGGCCTGGCTGAGCTCGCTCTCGGCCACCTCGCGGTGGTCCTCGTCGGCCTGCCGGGCCGCGTGCGCGGCCTCGTGGAGCACGAGGGCGGAGGCGGGGTCGAGGACCCCGGAGGTGGCCAGTTCGGCGACCACGGAGGCGCGGCGCACCAGTTGGGCGTCGAGGGCGGCGCGGGCGGCGTCCATGCGGGTGTGCAGCCGGTCCAGCCGGCCCGCGGTCCAGCTGAGGTAGACCCCGGTCACGGCGAGCACGACGGCGGCCCATACGAGCGTTTCGATCACGACGGGCGACCCTACCGGCTCGGGCCGGGTCCCCCGGACCCGGTCCGCTCCCCCGGCCGCCGCCCGGCCGGCCGGCCCGCGGGTGGCGGGGGGGGTGGGACCGGCGGCGCGTCGGGGTCGGGACCGTTCCGGTCAGGAGTCCTCGGCGGGGCCCGTCCAGGCGCCGGTGTCGCGGGACCGGCCGAGTCGGGTCCGCAGCGGGACCTTCTCGTCGGCGTCCACGGAGGCGGCGCCCTGGGTGACGGTCTCGTACACGGCGAGGATGTCGGCGCCCACGGTGCTCCAGTCGAAGCGGCGCACGTGCGCGGAGCCCCGCGCGCTCAGCTCGGCGCGCCGGTCCGGGTCGCCGAGGAGCTTCACGGCCGCGGCGGCCAGGGCGTCCGGGTCCTCGTTGGCGAAGAGCTCGCCGGCCGCGCCCTGGTCCAGGACCTGCGCGAAGGCGTCCAGGTCGGAGGCGAGCACGGGGGCGCCCGCCGACAGGGCCTCGACCAGGATGATGCCGAAGCTCTCGCCGCCCGTGTTGGGGGCCACGTACACGTCCACGCTGCGCAGCAGGCGGGCCTTGTCCTCGTCGCTGACCATGCCGAGGAACTCCACCCGGGAACGCATCTCCGCGGGCAGCGAGGCCACCGCCTCCTCCTCGTCCCCGCGGCCGGCCACGATGAGCCGGGTCCGGGGGCGTTCGGCGAGGATCCGCGGGAGCGCGGCCATCAGCACCGGCAGGCCCTTGCGGGGCTCGTCGATGCGGCCGATGAAGCCGAGGGTGTCGCCCTGCCACTCGGCCTTGGGTTCGGCGGCGGCGAAGAAGTCCACGTCCACGCCGTTGGGGATGACCACGGCGTCCCCGCCGAGGTGTTCGACCAGGGTGCGGCGGGCGTACTCGCTGACCGCGATCCGGGCGCTGATCTTCTCCAGCGCGGGCTGGAGGATCGGGTAGGCCGCGATCATGGCCCGGGAGCGCGGGTTGGAGGTGTGGAAGGTGGCGACCACGGGGCCCTGCGCCGCCCAGCAGGTCAGCAGGCCCAGGGAGGGCGAGGTGGGCTCGTGGATGTGGACCACGTCGAAGGCGCCCTCGTGGAGCCAGCGGCGGACCCGGGCGGCGGACAGGAAGCCGAAGTTCAGCCGGGCGACCGAGCCGTTGTAGGGCACGGGCACGGCCCGGCCCGCGGAGACCACGTACGGCGGCAGCGGGGTGCCCTCGTCGGCCGGGGCGAGCACGGAGACCTCGTGACCGAGCCGGGCCAGGTGCTCGGCGAGGTCCCGGATGTGGAACTGCACCCCGCCGGGAACGTCCCAGGAGTACGGGCAGACGATGCCGATCTTCACGCGGAGCGCTCCTCCAGGTCCTTGTCCCACAGCCGCTGGAGCATGTGCCAGTCCTGCGGGTGGCGGGCGATCCCGGCGGCGAAGGCGTCGGCGGTGGCCTGGGTCATGACCGCGGTCTTCTGCTGCCGGGTGCCCGTCTCCGGGACGGCCACCGGCGGGTGGATCCGGCCCCGCATCAGGGGGCCGTCGTACCAGAGGGTGACCGGCAGCAGCCGGGCCCCGGTCTGCTGGGCGAGCAGGGCCGGACCCGCGGGCATCCGGGCGGTCTCGCCGAAGAAGTCGACCTCGACCCCGGAGGAGGACAGGTCGCGGTCGGCGACCAGGCAGATCAGGCCGCCGGACCGCAGCCGCCGGGCCAGGGTGCCGAAGGCGGCGCCGCCGCTGTGCGGCAGCACCTCCATGCCCAGGCTCTCCCGGTAGGCCACGAAGCGGTCGAAGAGGGACTCCGGCTTGAGGCGTTCGGCGACGGTGGTGAAGGGCACCCCCACGCAGGAGGTCACCCAGGCGCCCGCGAGGTCCCAGTTCGCCAGGTGCGGCAGGGCGACGATCACCCCGCGCCCGGCGTCCAGGCCCTCGCGGAGGTTCTCCTCGCCCTCGATGCGGATCCGCTCGCGGATGCGCTCCGGGCTCCACGTCGGCAGCCGGAAGGACTCCATCCAGTACCGCATGTACGAGTGCATCCCGGCGCGGGACAGCGCGCGCAACCGCTCGGGGGAGGCGTCCGGGACCACCCGGGCCAGATTGGACTCCAGGCGCAGCACGCTCTTGCCGCGCCGCTTCCAGGCCACTTCGGCGATCCGGCGTCCCAGGGCCGCGGCGGCCGGCTCGGGGAGCTTCTTCACCCCGGCCCAGCCGGCCCCGTACAGGCCGTCGGTCAGCCGGTCCGTGAAGGCGCTCACGCGGTGCCGCCCTGGACCCGGCCGTCGCCCGCGCCGTCGCCGCCGGGGGATCCGGCGGGGGCCTCGGCGGCGTCGGCCTCGGCCGCCTCACGGCGGACCGTGACCACCCGCTGGACCAGCGTGACCAGCGAGCCCACGGCCACCACCCACAGGGCCACCGGGAGCAGCACGCCGATCCAGGAGGGCACCCCGAAGGTCTGGAGGCCGGACAGTCCGGCCGCGACCAGCGAGATGACCAGCCGCTCGGCCCGCTCGATGAGCCCGTTGACGGCCACGGGCAGGCCGATGGACTCGCCGCGGGCCTTGGTGTAGGAGACCACCTGGCCGCTGGCCAGGCAGAAGATGGCGACCGCGCAGAGCAGGTCGTTGCCGCCGGAGCCCGCGTACCAGAGCGCCAGGCCCCCGAAGATCGCCGCGTCGGCGACCCGATCGAGGGTGGAGTCCAGGAAGGCACCCCAACGGCTGGACACGCCCGCCTGGCGGGCCATGTTGCCGTCCACCAGGTCGGAGAAGACGAACAGGGTGATGACGATGGTGCCCCAGAAGAACTCCCCGCGCGGGAAGAAGACCAGCGCACCCGCCACCACGCCGGCCGTGCCGATGAGGGTGACGGCGTCCGGGCTCACCCCCCGGCGGAGCAGAAACGCGGCGAACGGTGTGAGGACACGCGTGAAGAATGCACGCGCGTACTTGTTCAGCATGGCCTTCCCGGAGGGTCGCTGTGGCCGGGCGGCCACTCGACCACCGGCCGCCCCATGGTAGCCGGCCGTCCGCGCCGGGCTCCGCACACCCACCGGTTCGCGTCGAGTACGACGTATGGACGCAAACCGGCACCAGTGCCAAGCTCGGTGTACCCGCAGTTCCCGGAACGTCCGCCGTACGTCATCCTCGGGACGGCCGCCGTCCCGTCCGACCGGGAGGCACGCCACCATGGCCGAGAAGGCGCATCCGCACACCCGCCCCGGAGCCGCCGCCCGGGCCCCGGTGGCCGACCGGCCCGCCGCGGTGCGCAACGTGGTCCTGGTCGGCCCCAGCGGCTCGGGCAAGACCACCCTGGTGGAGGCCCTGGCCCTGACCGCCGGAGCGGTGAACCGCGCGGGCCGGGTGGAGGACGGCTCCACCGTCTCCGACCACGACGAGACGGAGCGGCGGACCCACCGCTCCGTCCAGCTCTCGCTGGTCCCCGTGGAATGGGACGGCATCAAGATCAACCTGCTGGACACCCCCGGCTACGCCGACTTCGTGGGCGAACTGCGGGCCGGGCTGCGCGCCGCGGACGCCGCCCTCTTCGTGGTCTCCGCCGCCGACGGCGTGGACGGGGCCACCCGGATGGCCTGGGAGGAGTGCGAGGCCGTCGGGATGCCCCGCGCCATCGTCGTGACCCACCTGGAAGCCGCCCGCGCCGACTACGACCACACCGCCTCGGTCTGCGGGGAGGTCTTCGGCGCCGCCGACCCCGACGCCGTCCTCCCCCTGTACCTCCCGCTGCACGGCCCCGCCGGACCCGACGGCCACGCCCCCGTCACCGGCCTCCTCGGGCTGCTCTCCCGCCGCGCCCACGACTACGCCGACGGGCACCGGGTCGAACGCGACCCCGACCCGGCGGAGTCCGCCCTCCTCGACGGGGCCCGGGACCGCCTCATCGAGGGGATCATCGCGGAGAGCGAGGACGAGGGCCTGATGGAGCAGTACCTCGCCGGCGGGGCCGCGATCGACCTGAAGACGCTCGTCGGCGACCTGGAGCGGGCCGTGGCCCGCGGCACCTTCCACCCCGTCCTGATGGCCGCCCCCGCACCGCCCGGGGCCCGGCACGGCCTGGGCACCGTGGAACTCCTCGAACTGATCACCGGCGGCTTCCCCACCCCCCTGGAACACCCGCCCGTCGAGGTGACCGCCCCCGACGGCAGCCCCCGCCCCGCCCTGCCCTGCGACCCCGACGGGCCGCTGCTCGCCGAGGTCGTCAAGACCTCCTCCGATCCGTACGTGGGCCGCGTCTGCCTGGTCCGGGTCTTCTCCGGCACCCTCCGCCCCGACGAGACCGTCCACGTCAGCGGCCACGGCCTGGCCGACCGCGGGCACGAGGACCACGATCTCGACGAACGCACCGGTGCCCTGTCCGCCCCCTTCGGCAGACAGCAGCGCCCCCTCCCCCACGCCGTCGCCGGGGACCTGGCCTGCGTGTCCAAGCTCACCCGCGCCGAGACCGGCGACACCCTCTCCGCCACGGACGACCCGCTGCTCATGACCCCCTGGGAGATGCCCGACCCGCTGCTCCCCCTCGCCGTCGAGGCCCACGGCAAGGCCGACGAGGACAAACTCTCCCAGAGCCTGGGCCGGCTGGCCGCCGAGGACCCCACCCTGCGCGTGGAACAGGACCCGCAGACCGGCCAGTTGGTCCTGTGGTGCCTGGGCGAGGCGCACCGCGACCTCACCCTGGAACGGCTGCGCGCCCGGCACGGGGTCCGCGTGGACGCCGTCCCGCACCGGGTCGGACTGCGCGAGACCTTCGCCGGCCCGGCCGGCGGACGCGGCCGGCACGTCAAACAGTCCGGCGGGCACGGCCAGTTCGCCGTCTGCGAGATCGAGGTGGAACCGCTCCCGGCGGGCAGCGGCATCGAGTTCGTGGACAAGGTGGTCGGCGGCTCCGTGCCCCGCGCCTTCATCCCCTCCGTGGAGAAGGGGGTCCGCGCCCAGGCCGCCCGCGGCCTGTCCGCCGGATTCCCGCTGGTGGACGTCCGGATCACCCTGCGCGACGGCAAGGCGCACGCGGTGGACTCCTCCGACGCCGCCTTCCAGACCGCCGGCTCCCTCGCCCTCCGCGAGGCCGCCGCGGCGGCCCGCATCGACCTCCTGGAGCCGGTCGCCGAGCTGACCGTGACCGTCCCCGACGACTACCTGGGCCCCGTGATGGGCGACCTGTCCGGCCGCCGCGGCAGGGTGGTCGGCACCGAGGCCGCCGGCCCCGGGCGGACCCTGGTCCGCGCCGAGGTCCCCGAGACCGAGATCGACCGGTACGCCGTGGACCTGCGCTCCGTCTCCCACGGCACCGGCCGCTTCGCCCGCTCCTACCTGCGGCACGAGCCGGTGCCCCCGCAGTTCGCCGACCGGGTGCGCGAGCGCGCCGCGAAGGGCGGGTGACGCGGCGCGGTGCCCGGACTCCGGGGCGCGGAGCGGCGGCGGGCCCCCGCGACGGGTCGGTCCGCGGCGGCCGGCGGGCGCCGGGGCGACGACCTGGCGGAAGCCGGCCGTCCGCCCAACCGGCTTGCGGTGGACGGCATTTCCGCGTCCCATGACGGGGGCACGCACCCGGCGTTAGGCTTCGTCACGACGTGTGCCGGGTGGGACAACGGGGAAACAGGCCGCAGGAAGCGGTGGAGCGCGACAGCGCGGGTGAGTGGGGGCAGACAGCGATGACGGACGGTTTCGACTTCAGTCCCGGAGCACAGGTCCCGCTCCAGGGCGCGGGCGGCCAGACCGCGGCGACGAACGCCCTCGCCTCCGCCGCGTACCGGGACAGCCCGGTCGAGGACATCCTCAAGGCCAACAACGACTGGCACGAGTCCGAGGTCAAGAAGGGCAGGCTCTCGCTCTTCGCGCCCAACCTCGGCGAGGCGTTCTGCGCCGCCGTGGAGGCCCGGATGCTCGGCGCGGGCCGCAAGCCGCTCATCCAGTCCTTCGGCTCCGACCCGCAGACCGTGGTCGAGCACTGCCTGGCCGCCTCCCGGATCCGGCACGAGCGGGACGCCAAGCTCCGCTGGATCACCCTGGTCTGCGGGGTGCTCTTCCTCCCCGGACTGCTGCTGTGGCTGGGCCTGTTCCAGCTCCGCAAGACCCTCGCGGGCTCCTCGCGGGCCTCCTGGTTCGGCACCGCCCTGCTCGCCGCCATCGGCCTGGGCGCGGCCGTGCTCATGTTCGCGCTGCCCTTCACGGGCTTCTGGGGGTACTACCTCCGCGGCATGATCATCGCCCCGGTGGCCGGCTGGTTCCTGGCCCGTCGGATATGCGAGAGCACGGCCGTGGACCTGCGCTCCCGCTGGGACGGTCTGCTCTCCGGCGGCGGGGTCGGCGCCAAGATCCCGCAGGCGGTGCCCACCGACCCGGACGAGACGGCCGCCGAGAACCTCCGCCGGCAGCTGGCCCGGCTGACCGCCGAGGACCGCTCCAACTCCGTCTTCTACGCGGGGCCCAAGGGCATCCTGGGCATGGGCACCCGCTGGGGCAGCTGGCAGCTGGCCGAGGAGCTGGTCCCCGCCGTCCCCGGCACCGACATCCACCCCTTCCGCAGCTGGGACGTGGTCCGCGCGATCCACGACCAGCTCCGCCAGATCGAGCGCGGCCCGCTGCACACGGGCGGCTTCCCGACCCCGTCGGTCAAGCACTGGATCGTCTCGCCCGTCGGCGAGGGGGCCAAGGAGGTGGCGCGGCCCTCGGGCGACGGCGCCGACACCTTCCAGATCACCCCGCAGGAGATCACCCGGATCTGCAACGAGCAGCAGTTCGGCAGCGGGAACCGCCACTACCTCGGCGTGCAGTTCACCCTGTGGGACGGCCAGTTGGTCATCACCATGCTGGTCACCGTCACCGTGCTCTACCAGACCCTGCGCATCGAGGTCACCGGCCACGCCCTCGGCCCGGTCAACGGCCTGTTCACCAGCAAGTCCTCCCCGAAGACCAAGTCGGTGCCGAAGACGGTCCGGTTCTGGGAGAACGTCGAGCACACCCTGCCCGTGGTGGACACCACCGAGGTGGTCCGCCTGATGGTGCGGGCCCCGCTCACCTGGTACCCGCCGCTGCTGAACTTCCTCGGCGGCAGCCTGGCCCTGCCGGAGCCCTTCGGCCTGCGGCACGTCTGGGCCGGGCAGCCCTGGCGGCACCGCTTCATGGCCGACGACGCCATGCGCGCGGCCACCCCGGTGCTGCGGGTGGTGCACTCCGCCGCCATGAAGGTGCTGGAGAACAACGGCTGCGACATCGACCGCTTCGCCAACCGCTCCATGATCGTCAGCGGCATGGTCCAGGACGCCTCCCCGCGCAAGGCCGACCTCTACGACGCGTAGCCGGCGCGCCCGCCGCGCCCCGAGCACGGGGAAGGGCCCGTACGGTCTCCCCGTACGGGCCCTTCCGCGTGCCGCGGGCTCCCCCGCGGCCGCTCAGTCCGTGGGCCAGGCGTCGGCCAGCATGGCCCGGGTGTCCGCGAGGAGCTGCGGCAGCACCCGGGTGTGGCCGATCACCGGCATGAAGTTCGAGTCCCCGCCCCAGCGCGGCACGATGTGCTGGTGCAGGTGCGCGGCGATGCCCGCGCCCGCGGCCACGCCCTGGTTGAGCCCGATGTTGAACCCGTGCGCCCCGGACGCCTTGCGCAGGGCGATCATGGCCTTCTTCGTGAGGTCGGCCAGCTCCAGGGTCTCGGGCCCGTCCAGCTCGGTGTAGTCGGCGACGTGCCGGTACGGGACCACCATCAGGTGACCGCCGTTGTACGGGTAGAGGTTGAGCACCGCGAACACGCGCTCGCCCCGGCTGACGACCAGGCCGTCCTCGTCGGACAGGGCCGGGATCCCGCAGAACGGGCAGCCGTCGCCCGCCTCGGGGCCGGTCGGCTTGTTCTCGCCCTGGATGTAGGCCATCCGATGGGGGGTCCACAGCCGCTGGAACGCGTCCTGCGTACCCACTCCGTTCTGCTGCACCGGTTCGGTCGTCATGAGATGCAGCATATGACCCGGACGGGGGGCATGAGGAAGGCCCCCCGGCGGCCTTCGCCGTCCGGGGGGCCGGGTCCTCGGGACCGGTGCGGGATCAGACCTGCACGCGGTCGGCGACGACCTGGGCCAGCTTGGCCAGGGCGTCCGCCTTGGGGACGCCGTTCTCCTGGGAACCGTCGCGGTAGCGGAAGGAGACGGTGCCCGCGGCCATGTCCTCGTCACCGACGATGATCATGAAGGGGACCTTCAGCTTCTGGTGGTTCCGGATCTTCTTCTGCATGCGGTCGGAGGAGGCGTCCACCTCGACGCGCAGGCCCTGCTTCTTCGCCTCGGCGGCGAACTCCTGGAGGTAGTCCACGTGGGCGTCGCCGATCGGGATGCCGACGGCCTGCACCGGGGCCAGCCACGGGGGCATGGCGCCCGCGTAGTGCTCCAGCAGCACCGCGAAGAACCGCTCGATGGAGCCGAACAGCGCGCGGTGGATCATGACCGGGCGCTGCCGGGAGCCGTCGCCCGCGGTGTACTCCAGGTCGAAGCGCTCGGGCAGGTTGAAGTCCAGCTGCACGGTGGACATCTGCCAGGTCCGGCCGATGGCGTCGCGGCACTGGACGGAGATCTTCGGGCCGTAGAAGGCGGCGCCGCCCGGGTCCGGGACCAGCGGCAGGCCCTGCTTCTCGGCGACCTGCTGGAGGACGGCGGTGGCCTCCTCCCACACCTCGTCCGAGCCGACGAACTTCTCCTCGTCCTTGGTGGACAGCTCCAGGTAGAAGTCGGTGAGGCCGTAGTCGCGCAGCAGGTTCAGCACGAAGGTGAGGGTGCGGTCGAGCTCGTCCGCCATCTGCTCACGGGTGCAGTAGATGTGCGCGTCGTCCTGGGTGAAGCCGCGGGCCCGGGTGAGGCCGTGGACCACGCCTGACTTCTCGTACCGGTACACGGTGCCGAACTCGAACAGGCGCAGCGGCAGCTCCCGGTAGGAGCGCCCGCGGGCGTCGAAGATCAGGTTGTGCATCGGGCAGTTCATGGGCTTGAGGTAGTAGTCGGTACCACCGTCGAGCTGCATGGGGGGGTACATGCCCTCCGCGTACCAGTCGAGGTGACCGCTCTTCTCGAAGAGGGCGCCCTTGGTGGCGTGCGGGGAGTAGACGAACTCGTAGCCCTCCTCCTCGTGCCGCTTGCGGCTGTAGTCCTCCATGACCCGGCGGATGATGCCGCCGCGGGGGTGGAAGACGGCGAGGCCGGAGCCGATCTCGTCCGGGATGGAGAAGAGGTCGAGCTCGTTGCCGAGGCGGCGGTGGTCGCGCTTCTCGGCCTCGGCGAGGAAGTCCAGGTGGGCCTTCAGCTCGTCCTTCGAGGGCCAGGCGGTGCCGTAGATGCGCTGGAGCATCGGGTTCTTCTCGCTGCCGCGCCAGTAGGCGGCGGCGTTGCGCATGAGCTTGAACGCCGGGATGTTGCGGGTGGTGGGCAGGTGGGGACCGCGGCAGAGGTCCTTCCAGCACAGCTCGCCGGTCTTGGCGTCGAGGTTGTCGTAGATGGTCAGCTCGCCGCCGCCCACCTCGACGTTCGCGCCGTCGTCGGTGGAGGCGGAGCCCTTGATGCCGATGAGCTCCAGCTTGTACGGCTCGTCGGCGAGCTCGGCGCGGGCGTCCTCGTCGGTGACCACGCGGCGGGCGAAGCGCTGGCCGCGCTTCTGGATCTCCTGCATCTTCTTCTCGATGGCCTTGAGGTCATCGGGGGTGAAGGGGCGGGCGACGTCGAAGTCGTAGTAGAAGCCGTCCCGGACCGGCGGGCCGATGCCCAGCTTGGCCTCGGGGAAGAGCTCCTGCACGGCCTGGGCCATGACGTGGGCGGTGGAGTGGCGCAGGATGTCGAGGCCGTCCGGGGAGGAGATCTCCACGGGCTCGACGGTCTCGCCGTCGCGGGGCTCGTAGGACAGGTCCTTCAGCTCGCCGCCGACGCGGGCCGCGACGACGGTGCGCTCGCCGGGGAAGAGGTCCGCCGCAGTAGTGCCCGTGGTCACCACGCGCTCTTCCCGCTCGGAATCGCGTTGGATGATCACACGGACGTCTGACACCGGTCTCTCCTGACCCAGGGGCTGCGGCAGCGGTCGCTGCGCGCCTGAATCGTACCGAGCCGACGGGGGCGCCCGCGAAACGGTTAACCCCGCCCCGTTCCGTCCGCCCCGGTGTCCTCCGCCGGGCCGTCGGCGGTGTAGCTCTCGGCGGCGTAGTCGAGGTCCTCGTGGAGGGACTTCAGCAGCCGGTCCCGTTCCACCCCGTCCAGCCGTACGGGGGCGACGTCCCGGGCTCCGGCCAGTCTCCGGAAGCCCCCGCGGCGCTGGAGGCGGCCCTCCAGGCGGATGGGCACGCCGGCCAGGTGGGCGTGGCCGGCGACCTGGTACGCCTCCTCGTCGAGCACGGCCCGTACCTGGCCCACCTCGGCCCCGGCGAGGACCCGCAGGCGGACGGTGCCGCCGGTGCCGGAGGCGGAGCGGCGCATCCGGACCACGGCGGCGGCGATCCGGACCGGGACGGCGGGCTCCCCTCGGGTGTAGCGGGCCCCGGCCTCGCGGAGGACGGGCAGGTCCCCGGGGGAGAACTCCACGGGCTCGGGGCGGGCGGCGCATCCGGCCGGGACCCCGGCGGCGGGGGCCCAGGCCAGGGAGATCCGGGCGCCCTCGGACCCGGCCACGAGGGCGGTGAGGGCGTCGGTGAACTCGCGGCTGACCCCGGCCGCCACGGCCGTGTCGAAGGCTTCCATGCCGCCGGTGGCCCGCTGGTAGTCCACGGCCTCCCGGGCGGCGTGCAGGGCGTGGTGGAGCCGGATGACGGCGCCGCGGCCGCCGTCCACGGGCACGTAGGCGGAGAGCCGGCCGCCGCCGGGGGCCGGTCCGACGAGGACGCCCGCGAGGGCCCGTTCGGCGTGGGCGCGGTGCCGGGCCCCGTGGTAGCCGGTGCGGGCCCGGTCGGCGAGGGCGGCCGCGAGCAGCATGCGGCGGGCGGCGGCGCGCAGGTGTTCCTGGGCGGCCCAGGAGGATTCGGCGCGCAGTCCGGGCGGGACCGCACGCCACCAGCGGACCTCGTCGCTGGGGACGCTCAGTCCGTAGAGGACCTCCCGGGCGGAGGGCAGGGCGCAGCGGGCGAGGGCGGTGAGGGCCTCGCCGAGGAGGTCCCCGCTGTCGGGGAAGGCGGTGGTCTCGGGCACGAGGAGGCTGGGGCCGGAGCGGGCGGGGCCGGGCGGGGTCCAGCGGGAGTACTGTCCGGCGGCGCCGCCGCGGCGCTGCCAGCCGTGCCGGAGCAGCAGGGCGCCGAGGACGGCCGGGTCGACCTCCTCGGGGGCGGGCGGGCCGGGGTCCGCGGCGGGGGCTGCCGGCAGGGGCGTCCGGGGCGCGGTGACGTGCGGCGGTCGTGCGGGGTGTTGCCAGTGCATCAAGGTCTCCCTCCGACCCCGACCCGGGTCATGATCTCGCAGAGCGCGCGGTCGTCGAAGATCCGCGTGACGGGGATCCGGACGGTGGTCCTGGTGCGGCCGGTCACGGGGTGTCCGGCGAGGTTGGTCCAGTAGCAGCAGTGCCGGAGGCCGAGGGCGTCCGGCTCGGCTCTGAGCCAGTCGGCCCGGTCGCGGGGGACGATCATCACGACGAGGATCTTGTGGACGGCGACCGGGGTGCGGGCGAGTTTGACCAGGTGCGCGTTGTCGAGGGTGAAGGAGAAGGTGGGGCCGGGGGGGCGCGGGGCGGTCTGGTAGGTGGCCTTCAGCTGCACCTTGACGGTGACCTCGTCGTCGACGGTGTGGCCGGGTGAGCCGTGGCTGACGTGCCAGTCCACGCCGTTGTCCGGGAAGGGCTGGGAGAGGGAGCAGCCGGCCGCGGCGGCGACGGCGTGCAGGTATCCCACCTGAAGGGTCTCCATGCAGGCGGTGGTGGCGAGATTTCCCCGTAGCGGATCGGTTCGCTCGGGTGGTGCGAGCGCCATGGCCCCCGTGCCTCCGGCTCGTGTCTGCCCGTGTGACGACCGCTCAAGGGTGCGGTCTCCCAGGGGTGTTGTCTCCGCAGCGGACCGCGCGCAAACGGCGTACGGCACGGACGGCCCGGGTATCACGGATTCGGGCGGCGATGACCGGAAACCGGGGTATGTCGTCATCCGCCCTTCGGGGATGAGGAGTTCGCACATGACGCGCTGGTACGAGGGGCCCCTGGCCGCCTTCGACACCGAGACCACCGGAGTGGACGTGGAAGAGGACCGCATCGTCTCCGCGGCCGTCGTCGTGCAGGAGTGCGCGGGCGGCCGGGTGCGGACCACCCGCTGGCTGGTCAATCCGGGGATACCGGTGCCGGCGGGGGCGACGGAGGTGCACGGGCTGACCGACGGACACCTGCAGCGGCACGGGCGCTGGCCCTCGCCGGTGATGGAGGAGATAGCCCGGGCACTGGGCGACCAGGCCCAGGCGGGGCGGCCGGTGGTGGTGATGAACGCCCCCTTCGACCTGACCCTGCTGGACCGCGAGCTGCGCCGGCACCGGGCCTCCAGCCTGGCCCGCTACCTGGACAACCGGCCGCTGACGGTGCTGGATCCCCGGGTGCTGGACAAGCACCTGGACCGGTACCGGAAGGGCCGGCGGACGCTGACGGACCTGTGCGGGCACTACGGGATCACGCTGGACGGCGCGCACGACGCGGCGGCGGACGCGGTGGCCTCGTTGGAGGTGGTGCGCGCGGTGGGGCGGCGGTTCGCCTCGCGGCTGGAGCGGCTCTCGCCCGCGGAGCTGCACACCCTGCAGGCGGTGTGGCACGCGGCGCAGGCGCGGGGGCTCCAGGCGTGGTTCGCGCGCAACGGCTCGGAGGAGGCGGTGGATCCGCACTGGCCGGTCCGGCCGGAGCTGACCACGGCGGCCTGAGCGGCGGGCCCATCGGGGAGGCGGGGCGCGGACGCGGGGCGGGGTGCGGAGGTACGAAAAAGCCGGTCCGTCTGAGACGGACCGGCTTCTCCCGGTGGGCGATACTGGGATCGAACCAGTGACCCCTTCGGTGTGAACGAAGTGCTCTCCCGCTGAGCTAATCGCCCGGGAACGCACTGAACAATACACAGGTGCCCGGGGTTCGTTCAAACCGCGTCCCGGCCCGCCGCGAGGTGGGCGACGAGGCCGCGCCGGCCGCCGCGCATCATCAGGGCGTGGTTGAGCAGGAACAGCGGCCGGCCGGGGACGGCCAGCAGTCTCATCAGCTGCTTGTGGACGCGGACTTCCTGGTCGTAGCGGGCGAGGGTGCCACCGTGCGGGTCGGGTCCGACGGTCCAGCGGGCCCAGCCCTCCAGGTCGCCGGCGAGTCCGGCGCGCAGGATGCCGGCGGCGGGGTCCAGGACCTCCTGGGAGAGGGTGACGCGGAGCCGGTACGGGAGCAGCGAGCGGAAGACGGCGGTGCCGCTGCGCTCGTCGAGGGCGGCGATCCGGCGGACCTGGGGCCACCACTCGGGGTAGCGGCCCGGCTCGGCGAGCACGGCGAAGACCCGCTCGGGGGGTGCGTCGAGCCGCCAGCGGCTGTGGAAGCGGTAGTGGCTCCGGTCCATGGGTCCAGTGTGGCGCGGGGGCGCGCGGTGCGGGAGGGGGCGTACTCAGCGGGCCGCCGGCCGGATCTGAGTACCCGCGCCCATGTCCTCGCCGGGTGACGGGGGCCACACTCCGGGCATGGAGAACGTTCTGCCGCCCGCACAGGAGCTGGTCCTCATCGACCAGGAGCTGGTCCGACTCGACGCCCGTCGGACCCAGTTGCTGACCCGCCGGGCCTGGCTGGTGGGTGTGCTGTACCCGCGGCAGGAGGCCCTGGCCCCGTCGGCGGGCGCGCCCGCGTGGGGGGCCGGGGTCGCGGCGGCGCGCAAGGAGGGCCCGGGGGTCCAGAACGTGCTGCTGTCGCTGGGGGCGGTGCTGCTGGCCGTCGCGGCGCTGGCGTTCACGGTGGTCAGCTGGGGGGCGCTGGGCATCGGAGGCCGCTCGGCGGTGCTGGCGGTGGTGACCCTGGCCGCGTCGGCGGTGCCGGTGGTGCTGGTCCGGCGGGGCATGGGGGCCACGGCGGAGGCGGTGGCGGGGGTGGGCCTGGCGCTCACGGTCCTGGACGCGTACGCGCTGCACCGGGTGGCGCTGCCGGACGTGGACGGGCTCGGGTACGCGGCGGGGGCCTCGGCCGTGCTGGCCGCGGTGTGGGCCGGGTACGGGGCCCTGTGCCGCGGGCTGCGGCTGCCGCTCCCGGCGGCGGTGACGATGGCGCAGCCGGTGCTGCCGCTGGCGGCCCTGGCCGCGGGGGCCGGGGTGCGGGGCCTGGGGTGGGCCTTCCTGGGGTCGGCGGTGCTGAGCGCGGGGTTCGCGCTGTCCGGCCGGGGCGGGACGGTACCGCGCGCCTTGGCGGGGGCGTACGGGGCGATGGCGGGGGCCGGCGCGCTGCTCGTGGGGCTGGCGGAGGCGCGGGCGGCGGGGTCCGCGGGGGCGGCCCTGGCGCCGGGCGCGCTGCTGGTGGTGGGGGCCGGGGCGGCCGGGGCGGTGTCCTGGCGGCTGACGGGGGCCGCGCGGCGCCCGGGGGCGGTGGCGGCGGCCGCGACGGCGGGCGTGGCGCTGGTGGGGGCCGGGGCTGGGGTGCTGGGCCCGGTCCTGGCGGCCGGTTGGTCGCCGTTCGCGTACCTGGTGCCCGCGCTGCCTCTGGTGGCCGCGGTGCGCGCGGGGGCCGTGCTGCCGGAGCGGGTGCGGTCGGGACTGGCCCTGACCGGGGCCGGAGTGGCGGGGCTGTGCGCCCTGGCGGCGGCGCCGGTGGCGGCGGCCGTCCTGGCGGATCCGGGGCGGGTCCTGGAGCGGGGGGTGTGGGCCGGGCTGCCCGCGGCTCCGGCGGCGGCCTCCTGGCCGGGATACGGGGCGGCCCCGGCGGTGCTGGCGGTGACCGCCGCCCTGGCCTGGCTGCTGCACCGGTCCGGAGAGCGGCGCGGGGCGGCGGAGGCCGCGCTGTCGCTGGGCTGGGCGGCGCTCTTCCTCGCGCCGGTGACGGCCGGGGCGGGGCACGCGGCGGTCCTGGTGGCGCAGGTGGCGGTGACGGCGGGGGCGGCCGCGGCGGCGGGGGCGCTGCCCGGGGCGCGGCAGCGGTGGACGGCGGCCGGCTGCGCGGCCGTGGGCGGATCGAGCGTGGCGGTGCTGGCGCTGGCGGGCCGACCGGGGACCTTCGCGGTCCTGGCGGCGCTGGCCGTGGCGGGCGCGGCGGTGGCCGGGTCCGGGCGGGCGGAGCGGGGGCTGCGCGGGGCGGCCGGGGCGTGGGCGGTGGCCGCCGTGACGGGGCTGTCGGTGGCGACGGGTGCCGCCGCGGGCCTCTCCCCGACGGCGGGCGCGCTCCTCGTACTGGTGGTGCCCGCGGCGGCGGTGGCGGTGGCGCCGCGTCTGCCGGTCCGGGTGCCGGTGGAGGTCGCGGGGGCGGTGGCCGGTCTCCTGGCACCGGCCCTGGCGGCACGCGGGGACGCGGCGGGCCTGGCCCTGGTGCTGGCGGCGGCCGGGGTGGTGGCCGCCGGGGCGGCGGTCCGGGCGGACCGCCGGAAGCTCGGGTACGCGGCGGCGGTGCTGTTCGTACTGGCGACCTGGGTGCGGCTGGCCGCCTCCGAGGTGGCGGTGCCGGAGGCGTACGCGCTGCCGGTGACCGTGCCCGCGCTGGCGGTGGGGCTGCTGAGGCGCCGCCGGGACCCGGAGGCGTCCTCGTGGACGGCGTACGGGCCGGGGTTGGCGGCGACCCTGCTGCCGAGCCTGGTGGCGGCCTGGCAGGACGCGCACTGGCTGCGGCCGCTGCTGCTGGGGCTGGGCGCGCTGGGGGTGACCCTGGCGGGAGCGCGGTTCCGGCTGCGGGCCCCGCTGCTGCTGGGCGGCGCGGTGCTGGTCCTGGTGGCCCTGCACGAGCTGGCGCCGTACGTGGTGCAGGTCGCGGGCGTGCTGCCGCGTTGGCTCCCGCCGGCGCTGGCCGGGGTGCTGCTGCTGGCGGTGGGCTCCACCTACGAGAAGCGACTGCGGGACGCTCGCCCGGTGCCCTGTCCCGCGCGCCCGAGTGCGGCGGGGCCTGCGGCTCCCGGGTGCCGTCTCGGCCCGGGTG
>NZ_JBEOSD010000122.1:0-25775 GCF_040302735.1 Streptomyces sp. NPDC097619
GGGGGCCCAGCCCCCGAAACGGGGTCCGGGGCGGAGCCCCGGTATCGGGAAGGGGCGGGGCGGGGAGAAGGCCCCGCGCAGCGGCCCGGCCCCACCCCGCAGAGCACCGCACCCCGCAGGGCACAGCACCCCGCCCGGCAGACCCGCCCCCGCAGACCCGCAGGGAGCCCCCCTCAGACCCGCAGGGTCACCCGCTCGGCCCCCACCCGCTCCACCACCTTCTCCTCCGCCAACACGGAAAGGTTCCGGCACAGCACCACGGAACCCCCCACCGCCATCGGCGCGAAGAGCCCCGCGGACAGCCCCTCCCAGGAGGAGTAGTCCCCGTCGACGAGCACCCGCGCCCCCGCCTCCAGCCCGATCCGCTCCGCGTCGGCCCGGGCCCGGGCCACCAGCTCCGCGTGGGTGAGTTCGGTACCGGCGACGGCGAGGCCGGGGCCGGCCGGGTCCACGGGCACGAAGGGGGCGAAGCGGTCGCCCTGCCCGGGCACCTCGACCGCGTAGTCCGCGAAGCCCGCCGGCGGCTGGGGGAAGCGCCCGCCGAGCGGCCGCAGGGCCAGCGCCACCCGCTCTCCGGAGCAGGCCCGCGCCTCCTCCAGGGTGTCGGGCCCGGTCACGACCAGGTCGGCGTCGGCGGGGTCCCCGGCGACCTCGGCCACCACGCCCACCGAGGCGCAGGCCAGCAGCCACACGGCGGTCTGCCAGTGCGCGGGCAGCAGCAGGGCGAGCCGGTCGCCGGGCGCGGCGCCCAGGTCGCCCTGGAGGAGGTTGGCGGTCTTGGACACCCAATTGGCGAAGGTGGCCACGGACAATTCCACGCGTTCGCCCGTGGCGTCGTCGTAGAAGGTGACGAGCGGGCGGGCGGGATCCGTGGCGAGCGCGGATCGCAGCAGGTCGGCAGGGGTGCGGTCGTTGGCGTTCACCCGGCCCAGGGTAGTCGTCGCGGCCACCGTGCCCTCGCCCGTACGGACCACCGCCCGGTCACCCGTACGGAGGCCCCGCTGACGGCGTGTCATCGGACGGTGCGTCAGTTTCCGATGGCGGACGCCCGCGAGTGTGCTCAGCATCCTTGTCATGCGTGGATTCCTTGCTTCCTCGATCGGCGTCGCGACCGCGGCCGCACTGGCCCTCCCGCTCGCGCTCCCCACTCAGGCACTGGCCGCCCACGTGACCCCGGCGGCCCCGGCCGCCCCGGCGGCGGTCGCGGAGCGGGCCGGTGCCGCCGCCCCCGCGGGCTCGACCCAGTCCCTCCCTCTCATCCCCCTCGCCCCGCCCGGCCACCGGGCCGGCCGGGTCCCCGGCATGTCGGCGGCCACCCCGCCGGACCCCGAGACCCGCGGGCTGCCCGCCCGCGAGGTGAAGACCTTCTCCATGGTCGGCGTGGTCTGGGACGACGCCGCCACCGAACTCCACGGGCGGGTGCAGGTCCGTACCCGCTCCGCGGAGACCGCCGTCTGGTCCGACTGGCAGGACGTCGAGACCCACAACGGCGAGCACTCCGCCGACCTGGACGCGGCGGAGCGCAGCTCGGGTCGGGTGCGCGGGGCGACGGCCCCGCTCTGGGTGGGCGAGTCGGACGGTGTGGAGGTCCGCGTCCAGGCGGAGCCCGGCACCTCGGACCGTTCGGTCGTCGGCCACCTGCCCACGGGCATGCGCATCGAGCTCATCGACCCGGGCGCGGCCCCCGATGCCGCCCCCACCGTCCTCCCGGCCCCCGTCGCGGCCCCCGTCCTCCCGGCCGCGCCCCGTACCCCGCGCCTCCCCGGCACCTCCGCCGGCGATACCCCGGGCACCCCGCCCGGATCCGTCACGGGCGCGAGCGCCGGCAAGGGCACCGCCCCGGCCCCCGGCACGGCCCCCGAGAAGACGACGTCCAAGCCCGCCGCCAAGCCGGCCGCCAAGCCCGCCGACGACAAGGGCAAGACCCCTCAGGCCCCCCAGGCCCCCGGCCTCGGCATGGCCGCCGCCGAGAGCTCCGCCGCGAACCTCCCCCTCGCCCCCATCGGCGCCGAGGAGATCACCGAGCAGAACAAGGCCGACTCGACCGCCGACGCCATGGTCGCCGTCGAGGGCGGCCAGACCGGCGTGGCCGCCCGCCCCTACATCGGTCCGCGCCCGCGGATCATCACCCGCAAGGGCTGGGGCGCCGACGAGTCCCTGCGCGAGCCCGGCTTCGCCTACACGGGCACCGTGAAGGCGGCCTTCGTCCACCACAGCGCCTCCGGCAACAACTACACCTGCGCCCAGGCCCCGGCCGTCCTGCGCAGCCTGTACCGCTACCACGTGGTCAGCAGCGGCTGGCGGGACTTCGGCTACAACTTCGCCGTGGACAAGTGCGGCAACGTCTACGAGGGCCGCGCCGGCGGCGTGGCGAAGGCGGTGCTGGGCGCCCACACCATGGGCTTCAACACCAACAGCATGGGCGTGGCCGTCCTCGGCTCGTACACGGACACCGCCCCGCCCGCGGCCGCCGTCACCGCCATCGCCCGCCTCACCGCCTGGAAGCTGGGCCTGTACGGGGCCAACCCGCTCGGCAAGACCACCCTGAAGTCGGGCGGCGGCAACCTCTACAAGAAGGGCAGCAACGTCAAGCTGAACGTGATCTCCGGGCACCGCGACGGCTTCGCCACCGAGTGCCCCGGCCGAAAGCTCTACGGAAAGCTGGGGACGGCCCGTACGACCTCGGCCCGATACCAGGGCCGGTGACACCCTGCATACACTGACGCACCACCCATCCGTGGCGCGGCAGGAAGCAGAGACACCACCTTGAGCTTGACGGAAGCGATCCTCCTGGTAGGAGGCAAAGGGACGCGCCTGCGCCCGCTGACGGTGAACACCCCGAAGCCGATGGTCCCGGCGGCGGGCGTGCCCTTCCTGACGCACCAGCTGGCCCGCGCCCGGGCCGCCGGCGTGGAACACGTCGTCCTGGCCACCTCCTACCTGGCGGAGGTCTTCGAACCGTACTTCGGCGACGGCTCCGCGCTGGGCCTGCACCTGGAGTACGTGACCGAGGAGGAGCCGCTGGGCACGGGCGGGGCCATCCGCAACGTCGCCTCCCGGCTCCGCTCGGCCCCCGGGGACCCCGTACTGATCTTCAACGGGGACATCCTCACCGGCCTCGACATACCCGCCCTGCTGGACGTCCACCGCGGCTCCGGCGCGGACGTCTCCCTGCACCTCACCCGCGTCGAGGACCCCCGGGCCTTCGGGCTCGTGCCCACCGACGCCACCGGGCGCGTCACGGCCTTCCTGGAGAAGCCGCAGACCCCCGAGGAGATCGTGACCGACCAGGTCAACGCCGGGGCGTACGTCTTCCGCCGCTCCGTGATCGACACGATCCCGGCCGGCCGGCCCGTCTCGGTGGAACGCGAGACCTTCCCCGACCTCCTCGCCTCCGGAGCCCACCTCCAGGGCATGGTCGACTCCACGTACTGGCTGGACCTCGGCACCCCGCAGGCCTTCGTCCGCGGCTCCGCCGACCTGGTCATGGGCCACGCCCCCTCCCCGGCGGTCCCCGGCCCCTGCGGCGAGAGCCTGGTCCTGGAGGGCGCGACGGTCGCCCCCGACGCCAAGCTGTCC
The DNA here is from genome assembly GCF_040302735.1 of Streptomyces sp. NPDC097619. Classification (NCBI taxonomy): domain Bacteria; kingdom Bacillati; phylum Actinomycetota; class Actinomycetes; order Kitasatosporales; family Streptomycetaceae; genus Streptomyces; species Streptomyces sp. NPDC097619. The sequence continues at coordinate 3,580 of NZ_JBEOSD010000122.1, forward strand.
GGCGGTACGGTCGTCTCCCCGGGCGCGGTCATCGGCGCCGGGGCCCGCGTGCACGGCAGCGCGGTGCTGCCCGGCGCGGTCGTCGGCGAGGACGCCGTCGTCACCGACTCCTACCTCGGCCCCCGCACCCGCGTGGGCGCCCGCACCGCCCTGACCGGCGCCGTCATCGGCGACGGTGCCGACGTCGGCCCGGACAACGAGCTCCCCGCCGGCGCCCGCGTCTGGTGCGAAGCGACCCTCCCCGCGGCCACCCTCCGCTTCAGCCCGGACCAGTAGCCCGCCGGCGGAGCCCCCGAAAGAGGTCCGGGGCGGAGCCCCGGTTCGGGAAGGGGCGGGGTGGGGAACAGCCCCGCGGGGATACGCTCGAACCGTGGCAGGCCGCTTCGATCCCCGCACCCCACCCCCCACCCCGCCCACCCGCACCACGGTCCGCGGCGGCCACCTCCCCCTGCCCGCCCACACCGGACCCGCCCCCCGACCCACCCCCGCCCGCACCCGCTCCTGGCCCCCACCGGCCCCCCTCGACCTGGGCCTCACCCTGGGCCCCCTCCGCCGAGGCCCCGGCGACCCCACCTTCCGCGTCACCCCGGACGGCTCGGTCTGGCGGGCCAGCCGCACCCCGCAGGGTCCGGGCACCCTCCGGGTGTCCCTGCGCCGGGGCACCGCCGAGCACGGCACGGTCGAGGCGGAGGCCTGGGGCCCCGGCGCGGACTGGCTGCTGGAGACCCTGCCGGTGCTGCTGGGCGCCGAGGACGACCCGGCCGCCTTCGTCCCCCGCCACCGCCTCGTCCACGCCTCGCACCGCCGCCGCCCGGGTCTGCGGCTGGTCCGCACCGGGCTGGTCCTGGAATCGCTGATCCCGGTGGTGCTGGAGCAGAAGGTCACCTCCGACGAGGCGTACCGAGGCTGGCGCCGCCTGGTCACCGGGCACGGCGAACCGGCCCCCGGTCCGGGCCCCGGCGGCGGCGCCCCGGAGCTGTACGTCGTCCCCGACCCGGCCGGCTGGCTCCGCATCGCCTCCTGGGACTGGCACCGCGCCGGCGTGGACGGGAAGCGCTCGGCGACGATCCTGCGGGCGGCCCGGGTGGCGGCCCGGATGGAGGAGGCCGCCGGCATGGCCCCGGCCGAGGCGGCGGCCCGCCTGGAGCTGGTCCCGGGCGTCGGCCCGTGGACCTCCGCCGAGACCGTCCAGCGCAGCCACGGCGCCCCGGACGCGGTCACCACCGGAGACCTGCACCTGCCGGGCATCATCGGCCACGCGCTGGCGGGCGAGCGGGAGGCGGACGACGCCCGGATGCTCGAACTCCTCGCCCCGTACGCGGGCCAGCGCCACCGGGCCGCCCGCCTCATCCTGCTCGCCGGCGCCACCCCGGCCCGCCGAGCCCCCCGCATGCCCCGCACGGACATCGCCCGCTACTGACCTGCGGCGACCCGCTGCCATGGGCAAGCGAACCGGGGGGATAGGCTCACCGCCGCCGTGGCCGGGGGGCCACGGAGCACGGATCTTCGATGGGAATCTCCCTGTGCCTCTGAACACGCGCGCTCGCGCCGTGGCCGCCACGGTTGCCGTGGCCGCACTGACCGCCTTCACTCCGGCGACCTCCTCGACGGCCGCTCCCGCGGCACCGTTGAACGTCACCGCCGACGCGGTCTTCAACGATCCGCTGGACACCACGCGCCAGGACACGATCAAGCAGAAGCTTCTCCAGCTGATCGATGCCACCCGTGAGGGATCCGAGATCCACGGTTCCGTCTACAAGTTCACCGACAACGACATCAGGGACGCCCTGCTTGCCGCCGCGGCCCGCAAGGTCAAGGTCAAGATGATCGTGGACGGTGACAACAGGACCCTTGCGGGAGGGGAGAGCGGCAGGCTCGGTGAGCTCAACTCCGACGCCTACCCCGGTTCGTCCTTCCTCGAATGTCCGGACAACCGCGGCTGCGTCGCCAACCGGACCGATGTGACAGCCGTGCCCGGTGGCAAGTCCAGCCCGATCAACCACAACAAGTTCTTCGTGTTCTCGGAGACGGGCGCCACCCGGAACGTCGTTTTCCAGACGACCGGGAACCTCACCGCCTCCCAGCAGACCAATTACCACAACAGCGCGGTCGTCCTGCCGGACGCCGACCTGTACCGGCACTACCGGGACCGCTGGGAAAGGCTCTCGGTCCACGGCCGGCCGGAAGGGTCCGGACTGCGTTCCGACTATGTGGAGGCCCCCTCCACGACCGGCCCCTATCGCGTGGCCTTCTTCCCGCGCGCCGAGACGGACGGCACCGCGTGGCACGCGGACCCCGCCACGGACACCGTCGTCCAGATCCTCCGCAACGTCGGGTGCGCACGCCCTGCCGGCACCCACGACACCCGTATCCGGATCGCGATGTTCGCGTTCACCCGGCCCCAGGTAGCCGACGAGCTCGTGCGGCTCAGGAAGGCGGGCTGCCAGGTCTACGTCTACGTCAACGACGTGGCGACCTCGGACGCGCCCGGCCCGGCGCTGTCGGACGCCGTGAAGTCCATCCTGCTCACGGGCAAGTTCAACCAGCTCAGGCTGTGCAAGGCGCCGGCCCTGCCCGGTCTCGCTCTGACAGAGGTCGGCGTCCACACGAAGGACTTGCTCATCGAGGGCACGTACGGCGGGGACACGGACGCCTCGGTTGTCTTCACCGGTAGCCACAACTACACGTTCCCGAACCTGCGGGGCAACGACGAGGCCCTCCTGAAGATCTCGGACCCTGCCGTCTACGCGAAGTTCGAGCACAACTTCGACGAGGTCCTCGACGGGGACGACGGCGGAATCTGCGGCACCGACGTCAAGTAGGCCGACGGGATCGGGCCCCGCGCGTGCGGGGCCCGATCCCTGCAGACGGTTCACGCCGTTCTGCGGCACCGCTCAGCGGACCTCGATGAACTCCGCCGGGTCCCGCGGTGGCCGGTCCGGCGCGGGAGCCGCGGGACGGCCCACCGCGACGGTGCCCATCGGGTCCCAGTCGCCGGGCAGCCCGAGGACCTTGCGGACCACCTCGCGGCAGAACATCGTGGAGGAGACCCAGGCCGAGCCCAGCCCCTCTCCGGCCAGCGCCACCAGCAGGTTCTGCACCCCGGCCCCCGCCGAGACCACGAACATCTCCCGCTCGGCGGTGTCGCGCCGGGCGTCCCCGTAGTGGTGCGCCCCGTCCGTGACCAGGCAGGGCACGATCAGGTACGGGGCGGCCCGCAGCAGGTCCCCGCGGCGGACCCGCTTGGCCACCGCCTCCTCGGAGCGGCCGTCCCCGCGCAGGTCCGCGATCCACGCCTCGCGCATCGCGTCCAGCAGCTCGGTGCGGGAGGCGGCCGATTCGAGGAGGACGAACCGCCAGGGCGTGGTGTGGTGCGGGGCCGGGGCGGTCAGGGCGGCGGCCACCGCCCGGCGGACCGCGCCCGGGTCCACGGGGTCGGGCAGGAAGGTCCGTACGGTCCGGCGCCGGGTGACGGCCTCCCGGACCGCCTCGGAGGTGCCGAGGCGGAACATGTCCTCCCCGGCGGTCCGTTGCAGTTCCCGGGCCGAGCCCTCGCCGAGCAGGTGCGGGAGTCCGCGGACGACGGCCACCGGCAGCCCGCTCGCCTTGCCCTTCACCAGGTCGCCCGCCGCGGCGAGTTCGTCGGCGCCGGCCACCACCGTGACGCTGAGCTCGTTGCCGTGGGAGTCGGTGCCGCCGCGCAGGTCGTCCAGGACCCGCACGCCGGCGGCGCCGATGGCGATGTCGGTGAGGCCGTTGCGCCAGGGCCGGCCCACCGTGTCGGTGACGAGGACGCCGACGCGCACCCCGAGCAGCCGGTACAGGCCCTCGCGCAGGGCGCGGGCGGAGGCGTCCGGGTCCTCGGGGAGGAGCAGCACGGTGCCGGGGGCGGTGTTGGAGGCGTCCACCCCGGCCGCCGCCATCACCAGTCCCTGCCGGTTCTCCACGATCCGCAGGGGGCCGCGGCGGGCGACCACGCGGACGGTCTCGGCGTCCACGGCCTCGTCCCGGGAGGTGGCGGGCAGGATCCTGCCCTCCGCCTTGGAGACGATCTTCGAGGTGACGAGGAGCACGTCCCCGTCGGCCAGGTCCGGTCCGGCGGCCGCGATCAGCGCGGCCAGATCGGCCCCGGGCTCCACCTCGGGCAGCCCGGGGAGGGCCCACACGGTGTAGCGGGGCCCGTCCCCGTCGACGTCCGGGCCGCCGTTCGCGGCTCCGGCCCCCGCTCCCGGCGCCACCGCGGGGGGCGTCACCGGACCGCCTCCGCCAGCGCCAGGGCCTCCCGGGCCATGGCCGCGGTGGCCTCGGTGTCGGTCATCATCAGCGGGACGGCGCGGCAGCGGATCCCGGCGGCCTCGACGGTCTCCACCGCGTCGGTGTCGGCGGTGTCCACCAGCCAACCGTCGAGCAGTCCGGTCCCGTAGTGCAGGGCCACCGCGGAGGCCGTGGACTCGACGCCCACCGCGGCCAGCACCTTGTCGGCCATGCCGCGCACGGGCGCCCCGCCCACGATGGGGGAGAGGCCGATCACGGGGGCCGCGGCACCCGCCACGGCCTCCCGGATCCCGGGCACGGACAGGATGGTGCCGACCGACACCACCGGGTTCGACGGCGGGAAGAGGATCACGTCGGCCTCCGCCAGGGCCTCCAGGACCCCGGGGGCGGGCTTCGCCGTGTCGGCGCCCACGGGGACGACGGCCTCCGCGTCCACCGCGGCGCGCATCTTGACCCAGTACTCCTGGAAGTGGATGAAGCGTCGCCCGTCGGTGCCGGGCTCGGTGACGGCGACGTGGGTCTCGACCCGGTCGTCGGACATGGGGAGCAGCCGGACCCCGGGCTGCCAGCGGTCGCACAGGGCCTCGGTGACGGCGCTGAGCGGGTACCCGGCGGAGAGCATCTGGGTACGGACGATGTGGGTGGCGAAGTCGCGGTCGCCGAGTCCGAACCAGGAGGGTCCGACCCCGTAGGCGGCCAGCTCCTCCTTGACGGTGAAGGACTCGTCGGTACGGCCCCAGCCCTGGTCCTCGTTGATGCCACCGCCGAGGGTGTACATCACCGTGTCCAGATCGGGGCACACCTTCAGCCCGAACAGGTGAATGTCGTCACCGGTGTTGCCGATGACCGTGATGTCCGCGTCGGGCGCGGCTGCCTTCAGTCCGCGGAGGAAGCGGGCGCCGCCGATACCGCCGGCCAGTACAACAATGCGCATGCCCGCAGTGTGTCAGGCGGTGCGCGAGCCCTGCCGGGAAGGGGCGGAAGCCTGCGCCGGGGTGAGGTGGAGGGTGCCGAAACCGGGACCGGTGGCGGTGGTGTGCGCGCCGGGGCCGGCGTGGTGCGCGGCGACCGTGCTGCCGGACGGGTGCATCGGCATGTCGGTGAGGCCGGGGAAGTAGACGTGCAGGCTGACGGCCGGTTCGAGGGAGTCGTTGACGACCTCGTGGAGGTGGCCGGGGGAGAGGACGCGCTCCGCGCCGGCGTCGAGGGCGAGGCGGCCGCGCTCGTTGCGTTCGGTCAGGACCCCGTCGAGGACGGTCATGACGGCGGAGGAGCGGCCGTGGCCGTGGAGTCCGCTGCCCTGGCCGGGCACCCAGCTCAGCAGCCAGGCCTCGTAGCCGGGGCCGGTGCGCAGGCGGTGGTACCAGCGGCTGGTGGCGTCGTAGCGGACGAGGTGTTCCCACGTTTCGCGATCGTCGGCGAGGGCACGCGAGAGACCGACGAACTCGGCCACGGTGGTGGGGTGTTCCTTGGCGGGCTGAAGCAGGTGCGGCACTTCGAGGATGTCGCCGGCGATCTGGAGGTCGCTGTCGCTGTTCATGGGGAGGGTGTCCTCGGCGTATGTCAGGCGGTGCGGTGGGCTGTTGCCCGGATGACGGGCGGCCGCGCGGGGCGCGGCTTCGGCTGGAGCTCTGGAGGCATCAACAGCTGTGACAGCAACAGCGGACCTGGGCAGCGCGAAGGGACCCGCGGACGGGGTCTCCGAAGTGCGCTGCGGTCGCTGACATGAAAACAAGGAGAGCGGGTACAGGGCGGCACTGTCAACCCAATGTCCGGTTTGGGAGATAACTTTCACCTCATCCGGTTACTGTGGCCGGAGAAAGGTTTGTGCATGTCTGACCCGGGCAGGGGGCCGCTATCCGGCCTTCGCCGACTCCTCGGTCGACCCTTCGATCACCCTCTCGTTCCGTCACTCCGGGTGACCGTCCGGCCGGAATGTGATCCGCGCCGCTTCTCGACGGGGACCGCAACAGCGAGCGGTTGTGATGCGTCCGTTACGGAAGAGGTGGTGGGTGCCTCCTCGGCTCGTGCGGGTTGCGCGTGGCATGTGTCACGATTTTTGGCGATATGAACACTTTCCGTATACGCTTGGTTCCGCAGAGTGAATAACGGGCCCAATAGCAGATCTCGGCTTGACTGCCCCGGATCCACACACTTGTAATTTCACTCGTGTCGTTCGACCGCATTGGGTGACGACATCAGCACGGGGACGCAAAGAACAGACGAGGGGCGCACATGACCGAGCTGTTTCAGGAACTGCTGGTCGAAGAGGCGGACGAGGAGGCCGGGTGGCAGGAGCGCGCACTGTGCGCCCAGACCGACCCCGAGTCCTTCTTTCCCGAGAAGGGCGGCTCCACCCGCGAGGCCAAGAAGGTCTGCCTCGCCTGTGAGGTCCGCTCCGAATGCCTTGAATACGCCCTCGCCAATGACGAGCGCTTCGGAATCTGGGGCGGCCTGTCCGAACGTGAACGCCGCCGACTGAAGAAGGCCGCGGTCTGACACCCCTCGGACCCCGCCCGGACGAACAACCGCTACGCCGGACAATCGAATACGCGAACAAACGGTCCGCCTCCCGCCCCTTCCCCGCAGGAGGCGGACCGTCGTGTTGCGCAGCCGTTAATGTGGGGCGCTGTCCAGCAGCCTCCGGGGCGCTCCCGCTCCCGGACCCCCGGCCGGAGGGCCCGTACCGCGATGTCCGTGCACAGCCACTCGACGACCGGCCACAGCCCGGCCGCCACCCCAGAGTTCCCGCGGCATGTCGTCACCGCCGTCCTCGTCGCCCACGACGGCGCCCGCTGGCTGCCCCAGGCCCTGGCCGGGCTCCTCGGGCAGGAACGCCCGGTGCAGGACTGGGTGGCCGCCGACACCGGCAGCGCCGACGACTCCGCCCGGCTGCTCGGCGAAGCCCTCGGCGAGGACCGCGTCCTCAACCTGGCCCGCCGCACCGCCTTCGGCACCGCCGTCGACGAGGCCGTCCGCGCCACCACCCCCCTCACCCCCGAGGACCTGCCCTACCTGAAGCGGCCCAGCGGCTGGGACCCCGTCGCCCGCACCTGGCGGGACGACAGCTACGACCTCCCCGAGCTCCCGCACGGCGAACCCGTCCACTGGCTGTGGCTCCTCCACGACGACTGCGCCCCCGAACCCGACGCCCTCACCGAGCTGCTGCGCGTCGCCGACGGATCCCCCGAGGCCGCCGTCGTCGGCCCCAAGCTCCGCGGCTGGTACGACCGCAAGCAGCTCCTCGAAACCGGCGTCACCATCGCCCGCAGCGGCCGCCGCTGGACCGGCCTGGACCGCCGCGAACAGGACCAGGGCCAGCACGACCAGGTCCGCCCCGTCCTCGCCGTCTCCACCGCGGGCATGCTCGTCCGCCGCGAGGTCTTCGAAGCCCTCGGCGGCTTCGACCGCGCCCTCCCCCTCATGCGCGACGACGTCGACCTGTGCTGGCGCGCCCACGCCGCCGGGCACACCGTGCTCATCGCCCCCGACGCCGTGCTCCGGCACGCCGAGGCCGCCGCCCGGGAACGCCGCCCCATCGACTGCGCGGGCCGCTCCGCCCGCCGCTCCGTCTCCCCGCACCGCGTGGACAAGGCCGCCGCGGTCCACACCCTCCTCGTCAACACGCCCGCCCCCGCCCTCCCCTACGTGCTGCTCCGGCTCCTCCTCGGGACCGTCCTGCGCACCCTCGGCTACCTGGTGGGCAAGGCCCCCGGACAGGCCGTCGACGAGGTCGCGGGCGCCGTCCGCACCTTCCTGCGGCCCGGCCGCGTCCTGGCCGCCCGCCGGGCCCGGGGCCGCTCCACCGTCCCCGCCAAGGAGCTCCGCCCCCTCTTCCCACCGCCCGGCGCCACCCTCCGCGCCACCGTCGAACAACTCGCCGGATACCTCGGCGCCGACCGCGACTCCGACGCCGCGGGAGCGGGCCGCCACGGCGGGGCCGTCGAATCCGGACCGGGCGACGAGGACGCCGACTTCCTGGAGATCGAGCAGTTCGCCCGGGTCAAGCGGATCGCCCGGCGCCCCGCGCCCGTGCTCTTCGCCCTGCTGCTCCTCGTCTCCCTGATCGCCTGCCGCTCCCTCCTCACCGGCGGGTCCCTCGCCGGTGGGGCCCTGCTGCCCGCACCCGGCGGGGCGAGCGCCCTCTGGAGCCGCTACCTCGGCGAATGGCAGGCCGTCGGCACCGGCGGCACCTCCGCCGCCCCGCCCTACCTCGCCGTCCTCGCGGCCCTGGCCGCGTTCTTCCTCGGCTCCACCGGCCTCACCCTCACCGTCCTCCTGGTCTGCTCCGTGCCCCTGGCCGGACTCACCGCCTACTTCGCCTCCCGCCCCCTGGTCGAATCCCGACTGCTGAGGGCCTGGGCCGCCGTCGCCTACGCCTTCCTGCCCGCCGTCACCGGGGCCCTCGCGGGGGGCCGGCTCGGCACCGCCGTCCTCGCCGTCCTCCTGCCCCTGATGGCCCGCGCCGCCGTCACCGCCCACGGACTCGCCGGGGACCCGGCCCGCGGCGGCCGCCGCGCCGTGTGGACCTACGCCCTCCTGCTCACCCTGGCCACCGCCTTCACCCCCGTGGTCTGGCCGTTGGCCGTACTCCTCGGCGCCGCCGCCCTGATCCGCGGCCGAGCCGACCTGCGCACCCAGGGCCTCCGCTTCCTGGCCGTCGTCCTCACCCCGCTGATCGCCCTCGCCCCCTGGTCCCTGGAGCTGCTCACCAGCCCCTCGGCGCTGCTCCGCGAGGCCGGACTGCCCCAGGACGGCGGCTCCGCCGGCGCCCTCGACCTCCTCGGGCTCAGCCCCGGCGGCCCCGGCACCACCGGCGGCCCGCTGCTCGCCGGTGTGCTGCTCGCCGCCCTCGCCGCGCTGCTCCGCACGGACCGCCGCACCGCGATCCTCACCGCCTGGACCGCCGCCCTCACCGGCCTCCTCGCCGCCGTCCTCCTCGACCACGACGGCTGGGCCGGCCCCGGCACCCTCCTCTACGGCGCGGGCCTGCTCGCCGCCGCCGTGCTCGGCGCCGACGGGGCCCGCCACCGCGTCGCCGCCCGCAGCTTCGGCTGGCGTCAGCCCCTCGCCGCCCTGATCGCCTTGGCCGCCGCGGCCGGACCGGTCCTCGCCGCCTCCGCCTGGATGCTCCGCGGCGCCGACGAACCCCTCCAGCGCCGCGACCCGATCCAGGTCCCCGCCTTCGTCGCCGAGATGAGCGGTTCCCGCGACCAGCCCCGGACCCTCGTCCTCGCCGGCAAGGGGCCCGCCGAGCTCTCCTACGCCCTGGTCCGCGGCTCCGGCGGGCGCCTCGGTGACGCCGAGGCCGCCGCGGCCCGCGGGGAGGACCCGCGCCTGGACCGCGTCGTCGCCAACCTCGTCGCCGGCTCCGGCGCCGACCAGACCCGGCAGCTCGGCGACTACGCCGTCCGCTACGTCCTCCTCCAGGACGGCGCCCCCCAGCAGATGAGCCGCGTCCTCAACGCCACCCCCGGCCTCACCCGCCTCAGCAAGCTCGACGGCATCTCCCTCTGGGAGGTCAAGGGACAGGTGGCCCGGGCCGTCATCCGATCCGGCGAGCCCGGGGACGACCCGGTGCCCGTCGCCGCCGGCCCCGTCGAGGCCCACACCACCCTCCCGGACGGCCCCGCCGGACGCGTCCTGCGCATCGCCGACACCGCCGCCGAAGGCTGGCGGGCCACCCTCGACGGCAAGCCCCTCGTGAAGAAGACCCTCGACGGCTGGGCCCAGGGCTTCGAACTGCCCGCCCGGGGCGGCCGCCTCGACCTCACCTACGAGGACTCCCTCACCTCCTCCCTCTGGCACTGGCTCCAGGGCACCGCCGCCGTCCTCCTCCTGGTGATGGCCCTGCCCGGCCGCCGCCGCGAACTCGACGACGACCTCCCCGAGGAGGAGACCGCCCTCCCGGGCCAGGCCGACGGCGAGGGCCGCCGGGCCCGCCGGCTCCGCGCCGAGGCCGAGGCCGGCACCCGCCCCGAAGCGCAGGCCGACCCGTACGCCGTCCCCGAGGACGCGTACCCGGGCGTCCCCGCCCAGCCCGACCACGGTCGCTGGGACAGCCCCGAATACGCCGCGGCCCCCGTCACCGACCCCTACGGCCAAGCCCCCGGTGGGCAGGGACCCGGCCACGCCCCCGGCACCGGACACCCGTACGCCCCCCGGCCCGGCCACGACCCGGCCCCGGGTCACACCCCCGGCACCGCCTACGACCCGCAGGCCCCCTACGGCACCCCACCCGGCCCCGACCCCTCGTACGACCCCGACCCCTCGTACGGTCCCGGCCCCTCGTACGGCTACGAGTCCAGGGCCGGGTACGACTCACCGGGCGGCTACGAGCAGCAGGACGGCTACGACCAGCGGTCCGGGTACGCCCCGCAGCCCGGGTACGAACCCCGGTCCGGCCACGACCCCCAGGGCGGGTACGACCCGCAGGGCCACGACCACGGCACCGGCCACGGCCACGACCACCCGCGCCCCGACGGGAGCAGCCATCAGTGAAGCGCGCACCCCTGACCCTGGCCGCCGTGGCGGCGGCCCTCGCGGCCGTCACCGGCATCGCCGCCTTCACGGCGCCCGGCACGGACCCCGCCGCCTCAGGCGCCCCCGCGGCCCGCCTCCCCGTCGAACGGTCCACCCTCCTCTGCCCGGTGCCCAGCGGCTCCGACGTGGCCGAGACCTCCTACACCTCCTTCACCCCGGCGGGCAGCGCCACTGGTACGGCCACGCCCGGCGCCGCCGGGAAGACCGCGGACCGGGGCACCGCCGCCCTGGTCACGGCCGCCAAGCAGCCCAAGCCCCTGCTCACCCTCAGGGAGCCGGGCAAGCCGGTGGCCGCCACCGCGAACGGGGCCGAGGCCCCCGCCCTCGCGGGCTTCGCGGACGGGGCCCTCGCCCCCGGCTGGTCCGCGCAGCAGACCACCGTGGTGCCCGTGGGCTCTTCCCGGGGCCTGCTCGGCACCGCCTGCTCCGCCCCGGACACCGACTTCTGGTTCCCGGGCGCGAGCACCGCCAAGAACCGCCAGGACTACCTGCACCTCACCAACCCCGACGAGGACACCACCGCCGTGGTGGACATCGAGCTCCACGGACCCGAGGGCGTCCTCAAGTCCGAGTCCACGGCCACCGAGGGGTTCAAGGTGCCGCCCCGCACCAGCCTCTCCGTCTCCCTCGCCACCCTCTCCCCGGCCCCCACCGCCCAGGTCACCGTGCACGTGACCACCCGCAGCGGCCGGGTCGGCGCCACTGTGCTGGTCCAGGAGGACGGGGTGGGCGCGGACTGGCTGCCCGCCGCCACCGACGCCGCGCCCGAGCTGGTGCTCCCGGGCATCCCGGCCGACGCCACCTCCGTGCAGTTGATCGCCTTCGCCCCCGGCGAGGACGACGCGGACCTCTCACTCCGGCTGTCCGTGCCCACCGGCTCCATCACCCCCGCCGGATTCGAGACGCTGCGCGTCAAATCCGGCATGACCGCCTCGCTCGACCTCAAGAACGTCACCCGCGGCGAGCCCGGCACCCTGCTCCTCGCCCCGGCGGACTCCCGGCACCGCACCCCCGTGGTGGCCGCCCTGCGGGTGGTCCGCGGGACCGGTGAGAAGCAGGAGGTCGCCTACATCCCGGCGGCCGCCCCGGTCGGGGCCCGGGCCACCGCGGCCGACAACCGCGCCACCGGGGGCACCCTCACCCTCACCGCCCCCTCCGCGTCGGCCACCGTGAAGGTCACCGCCTCCGCGGGCACCGGCGGGGGCACCCCGGCGACGAAGACCTACACCGTCCGCGCCGGCAGCACCCTGGCCTTCGTCCCGCCGGTGCCCGGCGGTCTGAAGGGCGGCTACGCGCTGACCGTGGAGACGCGGAGCGGCGGTCCCGTGTACGCGGCCCGCACCCTGAGCCTGCCCCGGGACGGCATCCCGATGTTCACGGTGCAGACCCTCCAGGACGACCGGGGCACCGTCCCGGTGCCGCGGGCCGAACAGGACCTCTCCGTCCTCACCCGCTGACCCGTCCGGGCCCGGCACCCCGCCGGGCCCGCAGGACGCACCCCGGCCCGCAGGACGCACCCGGGCCGGACGCCCCCGGGCCGGAGGGCACACCTGGCCCCGAAGACGCTTCGGGCCCGGCCGGCCGCCGGCCGCGAACTCAGTCCGAGCCGTCCTGCCCGTACCGCGGATCCACCGACTCGGGGGAGAGGCCGAGGAGTTCGGCCACCTGCTCCACCACGATCTCGTGCACCAGCAGGGCCCGGTCGTCGCGGCTCTTGGTCCGGATCTCCACCGGACGCCGGTAGACCACGATCCGGGCCGGCCGGCCCTCCCCGGGCGGCACGAGACCGCCCAACGGCACGGCCTCGTCGTTCCACCCGCTGTCCGGGCCGCCCGGCTTCGGCACCTCCGCGACCATGAACTCCACGTCCGCGAGCTGCGGGAACCGGCGCTCCAACCGCTCCACCGAATCCTGGACCAGATCGCCGAAGAGCTCGGCCCTGCTGGCCGCCAACGGAACCTGGGGCGGGGCGACCGGGCCGCGCATCCCGCGGCCGTGCCGGTCCCGGCGCCGGATCCGGGGCTCGCCCCGGCGCTCGCCGGACGGGGTGGGTACGGAACTGTCCATCACCCCCGCAGGGTAGCTCCCGGGCGGCCCGCCGACCCGGTGATCACCACCGCGGCCGCCGGTCCGGACCCCGGGCCCCGCCCGGATCGACGTGTTGACCGGCCCACCCGCACCGATGAACGGCATGTGATCCGACCGGTGCCGAATCGTCCCCCGCCCGCCCCGCCCCGGAACGGTCCCCGCCCAGGTCAGAGGGGCCGTCAGGACCCTTGTTCGGAGCGGTATCCGGACACGACACGGAGGAGGGACCTGGGGGAGAGTCGTCGCGGCCCGGTCAAGAGTGCGGTACCGTCCAACGTCGTGAGCCCTGTACGTCGCTGTTCGCGCACCGCGTGCGGCCGCCCTGCCGTCGCAACACTGACGTACGTCTACGCCGACTCGACCGCAGTGCTCGGCCCGCTCGCCACCTACGCCGAGCCCCACTGCTACGACCTGTGCGCCGAGCACTCGGAGCGCCTGACCGCGCCCCGCGGCTGGGAGGTCGTCCGCCTCTCGGACGGTTCCGGCCCCGCCCGCCCCAGCGGCGACGACCTCGAAGCGCTGGCCAACGCCGTCCGGGAAGCCGCGCGCCCCCCGGAGCGGGCCCTGGAACCCGGCGGACCCGCCGGTGAACCCCGCCGTCACCTCCGCGTCCTGCGCTCGCCCGAATCCTGACCGCTTCGCCGTACCGCCTGAGGGTAGGTTGGGTGCACCGCACAGGACCTCAGGAGGGCTGGCCACGTGGCTGCTGATCTGTCCCAGATCGTCAAGGCGTACGACGTACGAGGGGTCGTCCCGGACCAGTGGGACGCCTCGCTCGCCGAACTCTTCGGAGCGGCGTTCGTCCAGGTCACCGACGCCCGGGCGATCGTGGTGGGCCACGACATGCGCCCCTCGTCCCCCGGCCTCTCCGAAGCCTTCGCCCGCGGCGCCGCGGCCCGCGGCGCGGACGTCACCCTGATCGGCCTCTGCTCCACCGACCAGCTCTACTTCGCCTCCGGCAGCCTCGGCCTGCCCGGCGCCATGTTCACGGCCTCCCACAACCCGGCCCAGTACAACGGCATCAAGATGTGCCGGGCGGGCGCCGCCCCCGTCGGCGAGTCCACCGGCCTCGCCGAGATCCGCGCCCTCGTCGAGGAGTGGTCCGACCACGGGGCCCCGGCCCCCGCCGCGACCCCCGGCGAGGTGACCCGCCGCGACACCCTCGCCGACTACGCCGCGCACCTGAACTCCCTCGTGGACCTCTCCTCGATCCGCCCCCTCAAGGTGGTCGTGGACGCGGGCAACGGCATGGGCGGCCACACCGTCCCCTCCGTTCTCGCCGGCCTGCCCCTCACCGTGGTCCCCCTGTACTTCGAACTCGACGGCACCTTCCCCAACCACGAGGCCAACCCCCTCGACCCGGCCAACATCGTGGACCTCCAGGCCCGCGTGCTCGCCGAGGGAGCCGACCTCGGCCTCGCCTTCGACGGGGACGCCGACCGCTGCTTCGTCGTCGACGAGCGCGGCGAGGGCGTCTCCCCCTCCGCGATCACCGCGCTCGTCGCCGCCCGCGAGCTCGACCGCAACGGCGGCACCGGAACCGTCATCCACAACCTCATCACCTCCTGGTCGGTGCCCGAGGTGGTCCGCGAGCACGGCGGCACCCCCGCCCGCACCCGGGTCGGCCACTCCTTCATCAAGGAGGAGATGGCCCGGACCGGCGCCATCTTCGGCGGCGAGCACTCGGCGCACTACTACTTCAAGGACTTCTGGAACGCCGACACCGGCATGCTGGCCGCCCTCCACGTGCTGGCCGCCCTCGGCGGCCAGCAGGGCCCCCTCTCCGGTCTCGTCGCCTCTTACGACCGCTACCAGGGCTCCGGTGAGATCAACTCCACCGTCGCCGACCAGCGGGGCCGTCTCGACGCGATCCGCGAGCGGTACACCGGCCGCCCCGGCCACGAAATCGACGAACTCGACGGCCTCACCGTCACCACCGCCGACTGGTGGTTCAACGTGCGCCCCTCCAACACCGAACCCCTCCTCCGCCTCAACGTGGAAGCCCGCGACGAGGCCACCCTCAAGACCGTCCGCGACGAGGTCCTCGCCCTCATCCGCGCCTGACCCGGACCCACCGCCGGCCCCGGTGCCCCACCGGGCCCGGCGGCCGGCACCGGCCCGCACCCCTTCCGTACCCGGCCCCCGTCCGGCACCACCCCCGACGGGACCCCGACCGGACCCGGAGAACACCCCGACCCGACCCCGGGACGGAACCCCGTGCGGGCGCCCCGGGCGCGCGCCCCGGACGCCGAGCCCGCCCCGGCCCCGCACCCGCCCTCCCGGGCCGCACGGCGCCCCCCACGGGGGTACCCTGACCTGGCCCGACCCCTACGCCCAGCACGCCCGAAAGGACACGCCATGCCGCTCGAAGCCGGCCTCCTGGAGATCCTCGCCTGCCCCGCCTGCCACGCACCGCTGCGGGACGAGACCACGGCCGAGACCCCGGAGCTGATCTGCACCGGCACCGACTGCGGCCTGGCGTACCCGGTGCGCGACGGCATCCCCGTCCTCCTCGTGGACGAGGCCCGTCGCCCGGTCTGACCCCCCCCCGGGGCCCGCCCCGACGCACGAACCGCAGGACCAGGACCCGCAAGGCCGGGACCCGGCCGGGACGGCCGGTCCGACCACCGACCGGAGCCGGAGGCCGCACATGCTCGACGAGTCGTTGCTCGACGCCCCTGAGGAACTCGCCCGCGTGGACCGCAAGGGGCTGCTGCGCGGCGCCGCCGAGGCGGGTGCCAGAGTCCGTACCGCGGCCCGGCACGCCGCCGACGCGGGCATCGCCGAGCTGCGCCCCGACGGCCGCCCCCGCGCCGTGCTCATCGCCGGCCCCGGCACGGCCGCCACCGGCGTCGCCGACCTGCTGAGCGCCCTCGCGGGCGCCTCCGCCCCGGTGACCCGCCTGCACCCCGCCGGCGTGGCCCCGGCCGCCGGCGCCCTGCGCTGGACCCTGCCCGGCTGGGCCGGCTCCGTGGACCTCCTGCTGATCGCCACCGTCGACGGCACCGAACCCGGCCTCGCCGCCCTGGCCGACCAGGCCTACCGCCGCGGCTGCACCGTGGTCGCCGTGGCCCCCGAGCGGTCCCCGCTCGCCGAGGCCGTGGCCGGGGCCCACGGACTGCTCGTCCCCATGGCCCGGCCCCCGCACCAGGACTTCGACGACGCCGCCACCGCCGCCGCCGGACCGGGCGCCCTGTGGGCCCTGCTCACCCCCCTCCTGGTGCTCCTCGACAAGCTCGGCCTGGTCTCCGCCGGACCCGAGGCCCTCCAGCGCGTCGCCGACCGGCTCGACCGCACCGCCGAACGCTGCGGCCCGGCCGTCGCCACCTACGGCAACCCCGCCAAGACCCTCGCCGCCGAACTCGCCGACTCCCTCCCGCTCATCTGGACCGAGGGAGAGGCGGCCGCCCCCGCGGGCCGCCGCTTCGCCGCCACCCTCGCCGAGCTCGCCGGCCGCCCCGCCCTCGCCGCCGAACTCCCCATGGCCCTGCCCGCCCACGGCGTCCTCCTCTCCGGAGCCTTCGCCGCGGGCGCCGATCCCGACGACTTCTTCCGTGACCGGGTGGAGGAGCCACAGGCCCTGCACACCCGGGTCGTCCTGCTGCGCGACCGGCCCACCGGCGGACTCACCGCCGCGCCCGCCGCCCGCGAACTCGCCCTCGGCCACGACACGGCCGTCAGCGAACTCGAACCCGAGGAGGGCGGCGAACTGGAACTCCTCGCCGAACTCCTCGCGGTCACGGATTTCGCCACCGCCTACCTGGCGCTGGCCTCAGGGGGACGTCCCTGACCGGGACGCACCGATCGGAGGACCGGCGCCACTCCCGGGACGGTCCTCCTCCCTCCTCCCAGGAAGACAGACGACCGATGGACCGCCTCTCGAACACCGTCCGCCCCTACGCCTGGGGCTCGACGACCGCGATACCCGAACTCCTCGGCGAGCAGCCCACCGGAGAACCCCAGGCCGAGATGTGGCTGGGCGCCCACCCCGGGGCCCCCTCCCGCCTGGACCGCGGAGCCGGGGAGACCACCCTCGCCGCGGTCATCGACGCCGACCCCGAAGGCGAACTCGGCGCCGCCGCCGTCGCCCGCTTCGGACCGCGCCTCCCCTTCCTCCTCAAGCTCCTCGCCGCCGGCGCCCCCCTCTCCCTCCAGGTCCACCCCGACCTGACCCAGGCCCGCGCCGGCTTCGAGGACGAGGAACGCCGCGGCGTCCCCCTGGACGCCCCGCACCGCAACTACAAGGACGCCAACCACAAGCCCGAACTCCTCTGCGCCCTCACCCCCTTCGACGGGCTCTGCGGGTTCCGTCCGCCGCTGGAGGCCGCCGAACTGCTCGCCGGGCTCCACGTGGACTCCCTGGAGCCCTACGTCGACCTGCTGCGCGCCCACCCCGAGGAGGCCGCCCTCCGCGAGGTCCTCACCGCCGTCCTCACCGCCGACCCGGAGGAGATGGCCGGCACCGTCAAGGAGGCCACCGCCGCCGCCGAACTCCTCGGCGGCCCGTACGCCCCCTACGCCTCCCTCGGCCACCACTACCCGGGCGACCCCGGGGTCATCGCCGCCCTGCTGCTCCACCACGTCCGACTCCTCCCCGGCGAGGCCCTGTTCCTCGGCGCCGGAGTCCCGCACGCCTACCTCGACGGCCTCGGCGTGGAGCTCATGGCCAACTCCGACAACGTCCTGCGCTGCGGGCTCACCCCCAAACACGTGGACGTCCCCGAACTCCTGCGCGTGGTCCGCTTCGAGGCCGCCGACCCGGCCGTGCTGCGCCCCGAGGGCGACGGCGAGGAGGTCTACGACACCCCCATCGACGAGTTCCGGCTCTCCCGGTTCGTCCTCGCCCCCGGCGCCGCCCCCCGCGAACTGCCCGCCGCCACCCCGCAGATCCTGCTCTGCACCGCGGGCGCCCCGACCGTGGACGGGCTCGCCCTGACACCCGGCGGATCGGTGTTCGTACCCGCCGGGGAAACGGTCCGCCTCGCCGGCACCGGCACCGTGTTCCGCGCCACGGTCCTGGTCTGACACCCCGCCCGTTCCGGCTGCTGCAACAATGTGCGGCCGGAACGCGGCGGCCGGTAAGGGCCGCCGCACGGAGGAAGGGACAACCAGCACCCATGAGCGCTTCGGGCGGAACCAAGGCGATCGTGGCGGCACTCGCCGCCAACCTGGCCATCGCCGCAGCCAAGTTCGTGGCGTTCCTGTTCAGTGGCTCCTCGTCCATGCTGGCCGAGAGCGTCCACTCGCTGGCCGACTCCGGCAACCAGGGACTCCTCCTGCTCGGCGGCAAGAAGGCCCAGCGCGAGGCGACCCCCCAACACCCCTTCGGGTACGGGCGCGAGCGCTACATCTACGCCTTCCTCGTCTCCATCGTGCTGTTCTCCGTCGGTGGCATGTTCGCCATCTACGAGGGCTACGAGAAGATCAAGGAACCGCACGCCATCGAGGCCTGGTACTGGCCGGTCGGCGTGCTCGTCTTCGCGATCATCGCCGAGTCCTTCTCCTTCCGCACCGCCATCAAGGAGTCCAACCAGATCCGCGGCGGCCTGACCTGGACCCAGTTCGTGCGCCGCGCCAAGGCCCCCGAGCTGCCCGTGGTCCTGCTGGAGGACCTCGGCGCCCTCGTCGGCCTGGTCCTCGCCCTCGGCGGCGTCGGCCTGGCCCTCCTGACCGGAGACGGCGTCTGGGACGGCATCGGCACCCTCTGCATCGGCATCCTGCTCATCGCCATCGCCATCGTGCTCGCCGCCGAGACCAAGTCCCTGCTGCTCGGCGAATCCGCGGGCACCGAAGAGGTCGAGAAGATCAAGGCCGCGATCGTCGACGGGGACACCGTCACCGCCCTGATCCACATGCGCACCCTCCACCTCGGCCCCGAGGAACTGCTCGTCGCCGCCAAGATCGCCGTCCAGCACGACGACTCCGCCGGCGAGGTGGCCCGCGCCATCAACGCCGCCGAGGAGCGCATCCGCGCCGCCGTCCCGATCGCCCGGGTCATCTACCTGGAGCCCGACATCTACAACCCGCAGGCCGCCGCGACCCCCACGGCCGCGCCCGGGGACGCCGGCGCCCACTGACCACCGGCACCACGCGCGAGGAGGGCCCCCGGAACGCGTCCCGGGGGCCCTCCTCGCGTACGACCGGCCGCTACCGGATCTCCCGGAGCACCTCCAGCACCGCCGCCTCGTCCGGAGCCGCCGACAGCCGCTCGCGGAACGCGGTGTCCATCAGCTTCCGGGACAGCAGCGCCAGGATCCGCAGGTGCTCGTCACCCGCCGCCGCCTCCGGCACCGAGATCATGAACACCAGGCGGGCCTTCGTCCCGTCCAGCGCGCCCCACTCGATGCCCTCCGAGGACCGCGCGAAGCCCACCGTCGGGCTGCTCACCGCGTCCGTCTTGGCGTGCGGGATGGCGATGGACTCGCCCAGCCCGGTGGTGCCCTGCGCCTCGCGGGCCAACGCCACCCGCACCAGCTCGTCCACGTCCCGGACGTTCCCGGTCCGGGCCAGCATCTCCGCCATCTCGCGGATCGCGGCCTCCTTGGAGTCCGCTGCCAGCTCCGTCCGCACGGTCCGCGCGTCGAGGTACCCGGAGAGCACTTCCCGCTCCGCCGCGTCGGCACCCGCACCACCCGCCGGGACGGGGGCCGCGACCGTGCCGCCGGCCGTACCGGCGCTCGTACCGGCACCCGCCGCGACCGCTCCGGCGCCCACGAGCACCGGCTCGGGCACGGCCGCCGCGACCGATGCCCCGCCCGCCTGCCGCTTGCGCTCCTTCAGCTCGATCAGGGCGTTGGTGGTCAGCGCGGTGACGACGGTGCCCGCGGCGATCGCCACGAAGAACCAGACCACCCCGCTGATCGCGCCCAGCGCGGCCACGATCGGCCCGCCGTGCGGCACGTGGTCGCCGACGCCGGCCACGCCCGCGATGGCACCGGCCACGGCACCGCCGAGCATGTTCGCCGGGATCACGATCGCGGGCCTCGCCGCGGCGAAGGGGATCGCGCCCTCCGAGATGCCGAACACGCCCATGAACAAGGCGGCCATGCCGGTGTCGCGTTCCTGGTCCGAGTACAGCTTCCGGCGCAGCACCGTCGCCAGGCCCTGACCGAGCGGCATCACCGGGATGGCGGCCGCGCACATGCCCATCACCGCGTAGTTCCCGGAGGCGATCAGACCGGTGCCGAAGAGGAAGGCCGTCTTGTTGACGGGTCCACCCATGTCGAAGGCGATCATCAGGCCGAGCAGGGCGCCGAGCAGGATGGCGCTCGTCCCCGTCAGCCCGCCGAGCCAACCGGTCAGGGACTCGAACACCCAGGAGACGGGCTTGCCGATGACGTAGATGAGGAACAGGCCCAGCACCGTCGTGGCCACAATCGGGATCACGATGATCGGCATGATCGGCTGGACGACCTTCGGGACCTTCACCTTCTTGATCCACAGGACCAGATAGCCGGCGAGGAAGCCCGTCACGATGGCGCCGATGAAGCCGGCACCCGACTTCGAGTCGTAGAGCGCGCCCGTGTTCGCGATGAAACCGCCGATCATGCCCGGCACCAGCGCGGGCCGGTCACCGATGGCATAGGCGATGTAACCCGACAGGATCGGGATCATGAGCGTGAAGCCCAGGACGCCGATCTGGAACAGGTGGTCCCAGAAGGTGCCCGGAGTGACCGCGTACCCCTCCGCCGTGGCGTGACCGCCCAGCGCCAGCGCGATGGCGATCAACAGACCGCCGACCACCACGAACGGGATCATGTACGAGACGCCGTTCATCAGCGCCTTGTACGCGAGGCTGCGCTCCTTGCCGCCGCCCCCGGCGCCCTCGGCCGACGCCGCCCCGGCCTGCACCGGCGCGCTCTGCACGAGCTCGATCAGCTCCTCCGGCCGGTGCACACCGTCCGCGACGCCGGTGGACAGGACCCGCTTCCCCGCGAAGCGGGTGCGGTCCACCTCCTTGTCGGCCGCGATGATGATGCCGTCGGCGTTCTTGACATCGTTGTCACTGAGCACGTTCTCGGCGCCGATGGAGCCCTGCGTCTCCACCTTCATCTCCACGCCCAGCCGGGCCGCGGCCTGCTGGAGCTTCTCGGCCGCCATGTAGGTGTGCGCGATGCCCGTGGGGCACGCCGTCACCGCGAGCAGCCTCAAGGGCTTGCGCCCGCTCGCGTCCCCGGCTCCTCGGGGCTCTGCCGGACTGGTCACGTGGCCTCTCCTCACACCGTTGCTCGTGCCGGATCGCGCGGAATCCCGATCCACTGGCATCGTCTCGCACGTAAGGGGGGCATCAAAAGTCCGAAAGACCCGAATCCGGCTACCCGTACGACCTGTCATCGAGCCGACGACTTGGCCAGGATCGACTGGGGGCAGCTGGGCCGTTCGGTGTAGATTCGTTGGCAGTGTCAGGCGTCGCTGCTGATGGCGGTCGGGCGGTCCACGGGACCGGCCGAGAGGAGAGAGGGCCTCCGACGGACTGCGCTCTGTGCGCCCCACCCGGCGCACGGCTCAGCCGTACCCTCTCGCACCCATCTGAGGAGCAGACGCATGGACTTCAAGGTCGCAGACCTCTCCCTGGCCACCTTCGGCCGCAAGGAGATCACGCTCGCCGAGCACGAGATGCCCGGCCTGATGTCGATCCGCAAGGAGTACGCGGACGCGCAGCCGCTCGCCGGCGCCCGGATCACCGGCTCCCTGCACATGACCGTGCAGACCGCCGTCCTGATCGAGACCCTCGTGGCCCTCGGCGCCGAGGTCCGCTGGGCCTCCTGCAACATCTTCTCCACCCAGGACCACGCGGCCGCGGCCATCGCGGTGGGCCCGAACGGGACCCCCGAGGCCCCGCAGGGCGTGCCGGTCTTCGCCTGGAAGGGCGAGACCCTGGAGGAGTACTGGTGGTGCACCGAGCAGGCCCTCACCTGGCCGAACACGCCCACCGGCGGCCCGAACATGATCCTCGACGACGGTGGTGACGCCACCCTCCTCGTCCACAAGGGCGTCGAGTTCGAGAAGGCCGGCTCCGCCCCGGACCCGTCCACCGCGGACTCCGAGGAGTACGGCCACATCCTCACCCTGCTCAACCGCACCCTCGGCGAGTCCCCCCAGAAGTGGACCCAGCTGGCGTCCGAGATCAAGGGCGTCACCGAGGAGACCACCACCGGCGTTCACCGCCTCTACGAGATGTTCCGCGAGGGCGACCTGCTCTTCCCCGCGATCAACGTGAACGACGCGGTGACGAAGTCGAAGTTCGACAACAAGTACGGCTGCCGGCACTCGCTGATCGACGGGATCAA
>NZ_JBEOSD010000123.1:0-25564 GCF_040302735.1 Streptomyces sp. NPDC097619
CCTCACCGGCCGCAAGATCATCATCGACACCTACGGCGGCATGGCCCGCCACGGTGGCGGCGCCTTCTCCGGCAAGGACCCGTCGAAGGTGGACCGCTCGGCCGCGTATGCCATGCGCTGGGTCGCCAAGAACGTCGTCGCCGCCGGGCTCGCCGCCCGCTGCGAGGTCCAGGTCGCCTACGCGATCGGCAAGGCCGAGCCGGTGGGTCTGTTCGTCGAGACCTTCGGCACCGCCAAGGTGGAGACCGCGAAGATCGAGTCGGCCATCTCGGAGGTCTTCGACCTGCGTCCGGCCGCGATCATCCGCGACCTCGACCTGCTCCGCCCGATCTACGCCCAGACCGCCGCCTACGGCCACTTCGGCCGCGAGCTGCCGGACTTCACCTGGGAGCGCACCGACCGCGTGGATGCCCTGCGCGCCGCCGCCGGTCTCTAGGTCTCTAGGCACCACCCGCCGTACGCGGCCGGCCCCCGGACCCCTCCCACGAGGGGCCGGGGGCCGGCCGCGTTCCGGTCCGGGTCCGGCGGGGCCCGCGCCGGCCCGTCCGGTCCCCGCTGTCGGCGCGGTTTGGTAAGAATTCAGCTGTGAGCAGCGCGAACGAAGACACCGGGCCGGGCAAGGCGGGACCGCCGGAGCAGCTCGCGCTCATCCGGGAGACGGTCCGCCAGGCCAAGGCCGTGCCCAAGGCCAAGCCCCGGACCTGGCGCGGAGCGGCCCTGGCCGAGCGGCTGCCGGTGGCCCGGATCCTCGTCAACAAGGGCGTCCTCCACCTGGACCAGCTCTGGGACTACGCCGTGCCCGCCGAGCTCGACGAGGTGGCCCGGCCCGGGGTCCGGGTCAGGGTCCGCTTCGGGGCCGGGGCCCACCACGTCCGGGGGGGCCGGCGCGAAGGCGGCGGCCTCATCGACGGCTTCCTCGTGGAGCGCCGGGCGGAGTCCGACTACAACGGTCCGCTGGCGGCCCTCGCCCACGTGGTCTCCCCGGAGCCGGTGCTCAGCCCCCGCACGCTGGCCCTGGCCCGGGCCGTCGCCGACCGCTACGCGGGCAGCCTCGCCGACGTGCTCCAGTTGGCCGTGCCTCCCCGCAACGCCCGCGCCGAGGCCCGTACCTCCCCCGAACCGCTGCCCGCCCCGCCGGCCCCCGAGCCGGGCGGCTGGGAGCGGTACGCCCACGGCCCCGCCTTCCTCGACGCCCTCGCGGCCGGCGGCTCCCCGCGCGCGGTGTGGACGGCCCTGCCCGGCCCGCACTGGCCGGAGGAACTGGCCCGCGCCGTGGCCGCCGCCCTCGCCTCCGACCGCGGGGCCCTCGTCGTGCTGCCCGACGGCCGGTCCGTGGCCCGCCTGGACGCCGCCCTCGGCGCGCTGCTGGGCCCCGGCCGGCACGCCGTCCTGACCGCCGACTCCGGGCCGGAGAAGCGGTACTCCCAGTGGCTGGCGGTGCACCGCGGCTCGGTGCGCGCGGTCATCGGCACCCGCTCCGCCATGTTCGCCCCGGTCCGCGACCTCGGGCTGGTGGCCGTCTGGGACGACGGGGACTCCAGCCTCAGCGATGACAACGCCCCCTTCCCACACGTCCGCGAGGTGCTGGAGCTGCGCTCCGCGCACGAGGGCTGCGGCTTCCTGCTGGGCTCCACGAGCTGCACGGTGGAGGCCGCCCAGCTGGTCGAGTCGGGCTGGGCCCGGCCGCTGGCCGCCCCCCGCGAGCGGGTCCGCGCGGCCGCGCCCCGGATCCGCACCGTCGGCGACGACGACCTCGGCCGGGACGGGGCGGCCCGCGTCGCCCGGCTGCCCAGCGCCGCTTGGGAGGCCGCCCGCGAGGGCCTGAAGACCGGGCCGGTGCTGGTGCAGGTGCCCCGCCGCGGCTACGCCCCGCGGCTGGCCTGCGAGCGCTGCCGCACCCCGGCCCGCTGCCGGCACTGCGCGGGCCCCCTGGAGGCCCCGGACGAGCGGGCCCTGAACTGTGCCTGGTGCGGCCGGGAGGAGTCCGGCTGGCACTGCGCCGAGTGCGGCGGGGTGCGGCTGCGGGCCCAGGTGGTCGGGGCCCGGCGGACCGCCGAGGAGCTGGGCCGTGCCTTCCCGGCGGTGCCGGTGCGCACCTCCGGCCGGGACCACGTCCTGGACACCGTCCCCGACCGGCCCGCCCTGGTGGTCTGCACCCCGGGGGCCGAGCCCGTCCCCGAGGGCCCCGGTTACGCGGCGGCGCTGCTGTTGGACGGCTGGGCCATGCTGGGCCGTCCCGACCTGCGGGCCGGGGAGGAGGCGCTGCGGCGGTGGATCGCGGCGGCTTCGCTGGTCCGGGCCCAGGGGGAGGGGGGCACCGTGGTGGTGGTGGCCGAGCCCACCCTGCGTCCGGTGCAGGCCCTGGTGCGCTGGGACCCGGTCGGGCACGCGGTCCGGGAGCTGGCGGAGCGGGCCGAGCTGAACTTCCCGCCGGTCTCGCGGATGGCCTCGGTGGCCGGGCGGCCGGAGGCGCTGGTGGAGTTCCTGGCGACGGTCCGGCTGCCCGCGGAGGCGCAGGTGCTCGGTCCGGTGCCGCTGCCCGCGCGCCGCGGGGAGCCGGAGCCGGGGGACCGGGCGCTGGTGCGGGTCCCTCCGGGGAGCGGGGCGGCCCTGGCGGCGGCCCTGAAGGCGGCGCAGGCGGCCCGGCTGGCCCGTGGCCCGGCCGATCCGGTGCGGGTGCGCATCGACCCGCCGGACATCGGCTGACGGGGCGGGGAGAGGGACCGCTCCGCGCGGGCCCCCGGACGGAGGACTGCCCTGCAAGGAGGGGAAGGCCCTGCAGGGCAGTGCGTGCGGGACCGGGACGGTCCGGGCGGTCCGGCCTCAGCCGCCGCTGCGGGGGCCGGGGAAGACGCCGGTCCGGGCCGCGACGGCGGGCTCCTCGCGGAGGGCCTGGCTGCCGGAGGTGGGCTGCGGGGGCATGGAGCGGGCGGCGGGGACCGTGGGCACGCCAAGGGCGGTGCGGGTGGTGGTGCCCTCGGGCACGGCCTCGGTCTCGGGGGCGGCGGTACCCGCGCGGCGGGCTCCGTAGCGGCGGTGCACGGCCTGCTTGGTCACGCCGAGCGCGGATCCGACGGCGTCCCAGGAGAAGCCGAGGGAGCGGTCGAAGTCGACGGCCGCGGTCACCAGGGTCTCGACGCTGTCCCGCAGCTCCTGGGCGAGGCGGACGGTGGGCGCGGGGGCGCGGCCGTACACCACGAAGCCCGTGGAGGGGCCGGAGCGGCGGGGACGGTAGACGTTGCCGAGCTGCGCGGTGAGGGTGCGCAGCGCGTCCACCTGACGGCGGACCCGCTCGATGTCCCGCACCAGTAGATGCAGGCTGGCCCTCGCTTGGGCGTCGTGGGTGGCGTGGTCGGCCATGTACAAGCCTCTCGAACCGGCGTCTAAACGGACGGGCCACAAGCACAATGCGGCCCCTTTCGGTCAATCCCACTTGACCAACGCTCCATACGGCGATGTGGTCACGCTGAGGGGGCGTGTCGGCATATGCGAAAGGCGCGCGCCCGTGCGTACGCCCCCGCGCCCCGCGCTCCGCCGAGCAGGGCGGTCACCCGCCGCGACCCGGGCCGCCGGGGCACCGCCTAGACTGGGGGGCTGCTTGTCGCAGCCCGGCCGAGATAGCGAGGTAAGACACCGGTGAAGCTCGTCTTCGCAGGCACCCCCGAGGTGGCCGTTCCCGCCCTGGACGCCCTGATCGCCTCCGGGCGGCACGAGGTCGCCGCGGTGGTCACCCGCCCGGACGCGCCCGCGGGCCGCGGTCGTCGGTTGGTCGCCAGCCCCGTGGCGCAGCGGGCCGAGGAGGCGGGCATCGAGGTGCTCCGCCCGACCCGGCCGCGCGATCCGGATTTCCTGGCCCGACTGGCGGAGATCGCCCCCGACTGCTGCCCCGTGGTGGCGTACGGGGCGCTGCTGCCCAAGGCCGCCCTGGACATCCCCCGACACGGGTGGGTCAACCTGCACTTCTCGCTGCTGCCCGCCTGGCGCGGGGCCGCGCCCGTGCAGCACGCCGTCATGGCCGGTGACGAGATGACCGGCGCCGCCACCTTCCGGATCGAGGAGGGCCTGGACACCGGACCGGTGTTCGGGGTCCTGACCGAGCAGGTGCGGCCCACGGACACCAGCGGCGACCTGTTGACCCGGCTGGCGTTCGCCGGCGCGGGGCTGCTGGCCGCCACCATGGACGGGATCGAGGACGGCACCCTGCGGGCCGAACCGCAGCCCGCCGAGGGGGTCACCCTGGCCCCGAAGATCACCGTCGAGGACGCGCGGGTGGACTGGACGGCCCCGGCGCTGCGCGCCGACCGCGTGGTCCGTGCCTGCACCCCCGCGCCGGGAGCCTGGACGGTCTTCCGCGGGGAGCGCCTGAAGCTGGTGCAGACGGCCCTGGTGCCCGAGCGCGCCGACCTGGCCCCCGGTGAGCTGGCGGCGGCCAAGAACAACGTGTACGTGGGCACCGGCTCGCACGCGGTGGAGCTGCTCTGGGTGCAGCCCCAGGGCAAGAAGCCGATGCGCGGGGCCGACTGGGCCCGCGGGGTCCGGATCGCCCCGGGCGAGCGGCTCGACGCCCCGGCGTAGGCTGGGACGGCCGCCCCGCACGGCGGCCCCCGCACCGCCCGGCCCCCCGGAGGGGGCGGGCACCCCGGGCCACCCGGCACCCCCGCCACCGGCGACACCGCCGGGGACCCGGCCCCTCCGGCACCACGAGAACCCCCCCCGTACGAACCGCGCCTTCCGGCACTTCCAGCACTTCCAGCGGAGCACCTTTCACGTGACACAGCAGCCCCGTCCTCCCGCCGCCTCCCCGGGCAAGTCCGGCAAGCCCGGCAAGCCGTACCGGCGCCCCCAGAAGGACCCCGTACGGATCCTCGCCTTCGAGGCGCTGCGGGCGGTGGACGAGCGGGACGCCTACGCGAACCTGGTGCTGCCCCCGCTGCTGCGCCGGGCCCGCGAGGCCGCCGAGGCCAAGGGCGGCAGCTTCGACGCCCGGGACGCCGCGCTGGCCACCGAGCTGGTCTACGGCACCCTGCGGCGCCAGGGCACCTACGACGCGGTGATCGCGGCCTGCGTGGACCGGCCGCTGCGCGAGGTGGACCCGCCGGTGCTGGACGTGCTGTCCCTGGGCGCCCACCAGCTGCTCGGCACCCGCATCCCCACCCACGCCGCGGTCTCGGCCAGCGTGGAGCTGGCGCGCGTGGTGCTGGGTGACGGCCGGGCCAAGTTCGTCAACGCCGTGCTGCGGAAGATCGCCGCCCGGGACCTGGACGGCTGGTTGGAGGAGGTGGCCCCGCCCTACGAGGACGACGCCGAGGACCACCTGGCCGTGGTCCACTCGCACCCGCGCTGGGTGGTGTCGGCCCTGTGGGACGCCCTCGGGGGCGGCCGCGCGGGCATCGAGGACCTCCTGGAGGCCGACAACGAGCGGCCCGAGGTCACACTGGTGGCGCGGCCCGGCCGTGCCACCGCGGATGAGCTGCTGGAGTCCGTCGGCCCCGACTCGGCGCTGCCGGGCCGCTGGTCCCCGTACGCCGTGCGCCTCTCCGAGGGCGGTGAGCCGGGGGCCGTGCCCGCGGTCCGCGAGGGCCGCGCCGGCGTCCAGGACGAGGGCAGCCAGCTGGTGGCCCTGGCCCTGGCGAACGCCCCGCTGGAGGGCCGGGACGAACGCTGGCTCGACGGCTGTGCGGGCCCCGGCGGCAAGGCGGCCCTGCTGGCGGCCCTGGCGGCGCGGCGCGGCGCGAGCCTGCTCGCCTCCGAGAAGCAGCCGCACCGGGCCGGGCTGGTCGCCAAGGCCCTGGCGGGCAATCCCGGCCCCTACCAGGTGATCGCCGCCGACGGCACCCGGCCGCCCTGGCTGCCGGGCTCCTTCGACCGGGTCCTGATGGACGTGCCCTGTTCGGGGCTGGGCGCGTTGCGCCGCCGTCCGGAGGCCCGCTGGCGCCGCCGCCCCTCCGACATCGAGGGCTTCTCCCCGCTCCAGCGGTCGCTGCTGCGCGAGGCCCTGTCCGCGGTCCGCGTGGGCGGGGTGGTGGGGTACGCCACCTGCTCCCCGCACCTGGCGGAGACCCGGGTGGTCGTGGAGGACGTGCTGAAGGGCCGTGGCGGGGCGGAGCCGGTGTCAGTGGAGTGGATCGACGTCCGCCCGCTGATGGAGGGCGTCCCGGGCCTGGGCGACGGGCCCGACGTCCAGCTGTGGCCGCACCTGCACGGTACGGACGCGATGTACCTGGCGCTGCTGAGGCGCACGGCCTGAGCAGGACCGGATCCCGGGCGGCCGTCCGGGATCCGTCCCGGTGGCCCCGGGGGCCCCACGGCCCGTGATTCCGGGGCCCGGAGCCGGAATCTTCCGGTACCCGGCGCACCGGAGGGGCCCGCGGAATGGCAGTCTTGGGGCATGGCCGTTCAGATCAATCCCAGCATCCTGTCCGCGGACTTCTCCCGACTCGCGGAGGAGGCCCGGGCCGTCGAGGGCGCCGACTGGCTGCACGTCGACGTCATGGACAACCACTTCGTGCCCAACCTGACCCTGGGCGTGCCCGTGGTGGAGTCCCTCAGCCGGGCCACCCGGACGCCGCTGGACCTGCATCTGATGATCGAGGACCCGGACCGCTGGGCCCCGCAGTACGTGGAGGCCGGGGCGGGATCGGTCACCTTCCACGCCGAGGCCGCCGGGGCCCCGGTGCGGCTGGCCCGGGAGATCCGGGCCAAGGGGGCACGGGCGTCCATGGCGCTCAAGCCCGCCACCCCCATCGAGCAGTACGAGGACCTCCTGCCGGAGCTGGACATGGTCCTCATCATGACGGTGGAGCCCGGCTTCGGCGGGCAGTCCTTCCTGGACATCATGCTCCCCAAGATCCGCCGCACCCGCGAGCTGATCGCCAAGCACGGCCTCGACCTGTGGTTGCAGGTGGACGGCGGGGTCTCGGCGGCCACGATCGAGCGGTGCGCGGAGGCCGGGGCGGACGTGTTCGTGGCGGGCAGCGCGGTGTACGGGGCCGCCGACCCGGCGGAGGCCGTGCGGAGCCTGCGGGAGCAGGCCGGCGCGACCATCGCCACCGCTCCGTGGGCGTGCGCGCACTGAGCGCGCACGGCCCGGTGGACGGCTCGGTGAACGGGAGCTGTCCGGACTGATCAACGGTCGCCGGATCTGACAGGATGAACGGCGAGCCCAGAGTGTGAACAGCAGTGAGGAGAACGCGGTGTCTGGTGTGTCGGCGGGTCGGGCAGCCCTGCGGATGGGACCCGCGGAGTTGGTGCAGGCGGCGGCCATGGCCCGCCGCTTCTACCTGGAGGGCAAGTCCAAGATCCAGATCGCCGAGGAGTTCGGCGTGAGCCGCTTCAAGGTGGCCCGGGTGTTGGAGACGGCCCTGGAGCGGGACCTCGTCCGCATCGAGATCCGCGTCCCGGCCGAGCTGGACGCGGAGCGCTCCGACGCGCTGCGGGCCCGGTACGGACTACGGCACGCGGTGGTGGTGGAGTCCCCGGCGGACGCCGCCGAGGACGCCCCCGACCCGGAGAACCTGGGCGCGGTCGCCGCCGACCTGCTCGGCGAGCTGGTCAGCGAGGGGGACGTGCTGGGGCTGGCCTGGGGCCGTTCCACCATCCACATGGCCGCCGCCCTGCACCGGCTGCCCCCGTGCACCGTGGTGCAGCTGACGGGCGTGTACGACGCCGGGACGGCGGAGCGGGGTTCGGTGGAGGCGGTGCGCCGGGCCGCGCAGGTCTCCGGCGGGGACGCGCACCCGATCTACGCCCCGATGCTGCTGCCGGACCCGGCCACCGCGGCGGCGCTGCGGAACCAGACCGGTATCGCGCGGGCCTTCGAGTACTTCGACAAGGTGACCGTGGCCGCGGTGTCCATCGGTTCCTGGGAGCCGGGCATCTCCACCGTCCACGACATGCTCACGGACGAGGAGCGCGGGCACTACGCCTCCCTGGGGGTGGCCGCGGAGATGTCCGCGCACCTCTTCGACGCGGAGGGCCGTCGGGTCGGCCGGGACCTCGGCGAGCGCTGCATCACCGTGGAGGCGGACCGGCTGCGCCGGATCCCCGAGGTGGTGGCCATCGCGGGCGGTCTGCGCAAGGCCGCCGCGATCGGGGCCGTGCTCCGCTCCGGGCTGGTGACGAGCCTGGTCACGGACACCGCGGCGGCGGACTACCTGCTGACGGAGTCGGACCCGGGGATCCGGCCGGCGCTGGAACGAGCGGACCCGGACGCGCACGCGTCCTGAAGGCTTTCGCGCACGCGTCCTGAGGACTTCCGCGCACGCGTCCTGAAGGCTTTCGCGCACGTGTCCTGAGACCCCCTGAGGGGTGCCGTGCGCGGCGGCCGGGGCGCGGCCGGTTCGGGCTGCCCCCGGGTGGGCCAGGTGTCCGGATTCGCCAGGTAAGGCGATGTTTGGCAGCATCGGCGGCATGATCTTCCGCAAGTCGCCCTCGTCGTCGCTCCGCGCCCTGGGGGCCGCGTTCCTGTGCGTGCTGCTCGCGGTCCTCGCCGCGGGGTGCGGGGGCGGGGGGACCGGTGGATCCGCCGCGGCGCCCGGTACTCCTTCGGCGCGGGCTTCCGTGAGTGCCCCGCGGACCCCGGACTGGGCGCGCGGGATGCGGACGGTACGGGTCGAGGCGCTGCCCGCCCAGGCCCGGGAGACCCTTCGGCTCATCGACCGGGGCGGCCCCTATCCGTACCGGCAGGACGGTACCGTCTTCGGCAATTTCGAGCGGGTGCTGCCGAAGCAGAAGCGGGGCTACTACCACGAGTACACGGTGCGGACCCCGGGTTCGCGGGACCGTGGGGCGCGGCGCATCGTGACGGGCGGGGGCGGCGAGTTCTACTACACCGACGACCACTACGACTCGTTCAAGGCGGTGCTCCGATGACCCTGGTACCCGAGCCGCTCGCCCCCGCCGCGGAGGCCGCCCGGGAGTCCGGTCGGGCCGTGGTGGAGCTGGGTCTGGACGGCGTGCGCACGAAGGCCGCGCTCATGGACCGCTGCGCCCGTGAGCTGGCGCTGCCGGACTGGTTCGGCGGGAACTGGGACGCCCTGGCCGATGTGCTCGCGGACACCGTCTGGTACCCGGAGCCGGGGGCGCGGGTGCTGCTGGCGGTGACCGGCTGGCGGGAGTACGCGCGGCTGCGCCCGACGGAGTGGGAGACCTTCCGCGAGGTCCTGGAGGCCGCCGCGGAGTCCGCGGCGGAGCAGGAGTCGGAGCAGGAGTCGGAGCGGAAGGCCGGGCGCGAGCAGGAGCTCGGGCGGGAGCCGGAGTCGGTGGTGCGCGAGGCGGCGGAGCGGGGCGTGGTCGACGCCGGGCCGCGCCTGCTCGTGGTCCTGGCCCGGGAGCCGGACCGGACCGGTCGGCGCGGGCGGCGGTAGGACGCGTCCCGGCCGCCCGGCCACCCCCCGAACGTACTGCTGGATTCCCTCCCCCCGGGGCCGGGCCGCGGTCAGTGGGCCGAGAGCACGGCCAGAGCGCTGACCAGCGGGGCCAGTTCGGGGAGTTCCCCGGCGGCGTCCAGGGTGGCCGCGAGGGCCTCGTCGTGGGTGGGGCGGGCGTCGCGGAGGGCCGCGAGGCCCGTCGGGGTGAGCCGGGTGTAGATGCCCCGGCGGTCGTCGGGGCAGAGGTACCGCTCCACCAGGGCGCGCTGTTCCAGGCGGCCGACCAGCCGGGTGGTGGCGGACTGGCTGAGCACCACGGCCTGGGCCAGTTGGCTCATGCGCAGGCATTCGCCGCCCTCGCGGGAGAGCACGTCCAGGACTCCGTACTCGCTCACGGACAGGCCGTGGGCGCGCTGGAGAGCCCGTTCGAGGGCGTCTTCGAGCCGTGCGTGGAGCGCGGCCAGCGTGCGCCAGCCCTGGGCGCGGGCCTCGGCGGAGCCTTCGTCGATCGTCATGCCTCACCACTCCCCTTGCAAGGACTCTTTGCCCACGGCAGTATCAGGCGTGTGCAACAACTCGCGTCTGCAAGTACCGTTGGGCGCGTGTTTTTGAGTACGCATGCGTCAGTCTATGGGGAAGGGAATATGTCATGTCGACCAGCGTGACGCCCAACGACGGATTATCCGGCGGTCAGGTACGCGCCGAATCCGGGGCGGAACTGCCCGAATCGGGCGCCCAGGCGTCCGGGGAGGGCGCCGGCAAGTGGCCCACCCGCTGGTGGGTCGCGCTCCTCGTGGCCAGCGGGGTGATCCTCCTCGACGGCCTCGACATCTCGATGATCAGCGTGGCCACCCCGGAGATCCGGGAAGCCCTCGGGATGAGCGCCTCCAGCGCCCAGTGGCTCGTGGGCGCCTACATCCTGGCCTTCGGCGGCTTCCTGCTCCTCGGAGGTCGCTGCGCCGACCTCTTCGGGCAGCGGCGGGTCCTGATCATCGCCATGTCGGTGTTCGCCGTGGTCTCGCTCCTCGGAGCCTTCGCCGACAGCTCGACGCTGCTGGTGATCTCCCGCTTCATCAAGGGGATGGCGGCGGCCTTCACCGCCCCCGCCGCGATGTCCCTGCTCACCACCACGTTCCCGGAGGGCCCGCACCGCAACAAGGCCTTCGGCATCTACAACGTGTTCGAGGCCGTCGGATTCTCCTCCGGCCTCATCGTCGGCGGTCTCATCGCGGCCGTGGACTGGCGGGCCATCTTCATCATGCCCGTCCCGATCTCCGTGCTGATCCTGCTGGCCGTGCTGAAGTTCGTGCCCAAGGACCTGCCGCGGGCCGAGCGCCAGCGCACCGACATCGGCGGCGGGATCACCCTCGTCGGCGGCATGCTGCTGCTCGTCTACACGGTGGTCGCGGCCGAGCACAACGGCTGGGCCTCGCTGAGCACGGTCCTCGGGTTCGTCGTCGCGGCGCTGCTCCTGGTGGCCTTCGTGACCATCGAGCGCAAGGTCAAGGACCCGCTGGTCCGTCTCGGCATCTTCCGGGACCGGACCCTCGTGGGGGCCAACCTCAGCATCGGCCTGCTGTACGGCGCCGCGATGGGCTTCCAGTTCGTCTTCGGCGTGTACCTGCAGAACATCAACGGCTGGAGCCCCTGGCAGATGGGCCTCACCATGCTGCCGGCGGGTCTGATGGTGGTCGTCCTCGGGCCGCTGCTCGGCCCGCTGATGGACCGGTACGGGGTGCGCAAGGTCCTGATGACCGGTCTGCTGTCCTTCCTGCCCTGCTACGGGCTGCTCCTCCTGATGGGCGACGAGCCCAACCTGTGGATCCTGCTGCCCGTGTCCGTGCTGTGGGGCATCGGCTTCGCCCTCAGCATCGCCACGCTCATGGTGGCCGGCACCAACGGCATCGCCGACGAGGAGCAGGGCCTGGCCTCCGGCCTGCTCACCAGCTCGCTCCAGGTCGGTGGCGCCTTCGGTCTGGCGATCGTCGCCGCGACCATCGCCCCCGGCACCGAGCTGGACATGCTCTACGCGGGCGTGGTGGCCATGCTGATCCTCTCCGTGCTGGCCCTGCTGCC
The DNA here is from genome assembly GCF_040302735.1 of Streptomyces sp. NPDC097619. Lineage (NCBI taxonomy): Bacteria > Bacillati > Actinomycetota > Actinomycetes > Kitasatosporales > Streptomycetaceae > Streptomyces > Streptomyces sp. NPDC097619. The sequence goes on from NZ_JBEOSD010000123.1 coordinate 11,445, forward strand.
CCAACTCCTCCGCAAGCGGGGCTAGTCGGTGCCGGGCCGTCCCCGGTCCGTGGAGCCTTCCGCAGGCGCTCCACGGGCCGGGGCCGCGGCCGGTGCGGTCCGGGGCATGTCCGGTGCGCGCGGTAAAGTACCGGATGCCCCGTCGGTTTCATTTGTGCGCCGAGGGCGCGCACCGGCGTGGGGCGGGGGAGGTGTGAGGTGGCGAGGCAGAGCCGGGCGATCCACACCCGCGGACTCATCCTGGAGACCGCGGCGGAGATGTTCAACGAACTCGGGTACGAGGCCACGACCATCGGGGGGCTCGTCGAACGGGCCCGACTGACGCGCGGGTGCCTGTACTTCCACTACACGACGAAGGAACAGCTGGCCCGCGCGGTGTTGGCGGAGGCGGCGATCACGGAGGGGCTCGCGACGCAGTCCTTCAAACTCCAGGAGTGGGTGGACCTGGGGCTGTTGCTGGCCCATCGGGCCCCGCGGGAGCCGCTGCTCGCGGCGGCCCTCAGGCTCTCCGGAGACGTACGGGCCCGCGAACTGCTCGGCACCCGTTGGCCGGAGTGGATCGGGGCGGGGGAGGAGCTGTTGTCCGAGGCCCGCGAGAGGGGTGAACTCCTCGTGCACGCCGACCCGTACGAGATCGCGCGGTTGCTCGTGGGGGCCTGGGCCGGGATGCAGTTGCTCACCGAGGCGCTGCCGGGCGGCGACCTGGCGGAGGAGGTCTCGCGGTTCTTCCAGCTCGTCCTGCCCGTGGTGGCCACGGCCGGGGTGCTGGTGAAGCTGGACACCTCGCCGAACCGGGCCGCCCGACTGCTGGCGGAAGCGCGAGGGGAGTCGCTCGCGGTCCCCTGAGGACACAACAAAAGAGGATGACCAACCTGTTTCCGGATGAGGGTCCGGAGAGGTGTGAAGGAAATTTGCGCAATTCAGTGCGCATGTGATCGATCATTCCGTACCGGAAAGACGGTTTCCGGCGTGATCCGGGCCACAGATACAGGATTACCGTCCGGTAGGTCGGTAATCTGACTCATTGTGCGCCGAATGAGTGCCGTCTGTTATGGGGCGCGGGTGCGGAACGCCGCACCCGCCCCGGTCGTGGTGACGGCGTCCCCCCGTCCCGGCCGCCCCCGCCCCCGGGTCCCGCGTGCCTGAGCGGGACCGGCACCGCCGTCCGATCACTCCGACCGATCGCACCGACCTTGCACCAGCCCTCGCCCGGTACGAGTTAGGAATCCCATGCTCAGCGTCGAACTGAGTCCCCCGAACGCAACACGAGCGGCGAGCGCCCCCCTGCCGGCCGGGTACCCCGAAGCGGTACTCGCCGAACTCTCCCCGATCCTGTTCTCCTCGCTGTCCCGCAGCGACCAGTGCAGGAAGGGCATGCAGTACGTGCGCGGCCTCCTGGAGGCCGACGGGCGCAAGTCGATCCGCAACATCGCCGCCCTGCTCGGCGGGGAAGCCTCCGAGCAGAACCTCCACCACTTCATCTCCGGCTCCACCTGGGACTGGACGCCCGTCCGACGGGCCCTCGCCCGGCACGTGGTGGCCTCGGCCCCGCCCCAGGCATGGGTGCTCCAGCCAATGATCATCCCCAAGACGGGCCGTCAGTCCGTGGGTGTGGACCGGCACTTCTTCCCCACTCTGGGACGGGTCCTCAACGCCCAGTGCGCCATCGGGGTGTGGGCCGCGTCCGCGGAGACCAGCGTCCCCGTCAACTGGCGGCTGCACCTGCCCCGGGCCTGGCTCAAGGACGACCTCCGCCGCAGCCAGGGGGCGATCCCCGAGGGCCTGGGCGAGGAGAGCGTCGGCGAATGCGTGGCGCAGGCCGCCACGGACACCGCCACCCGCTGGGAACTCCCGCCGCTGCCGGTCGTGTTCGACGCCCGCGAGGCCCAGATCCCCGCCGTGCTCGCCGAACTCGGCTCCCGGGACGTCCCCTTCCTGGTCCGGATCGGCCGCGACCTCCAGCTCGCCGTGCCGGAGGCCGCGCCCGCCGCCCGCCCCGGACAGCCGCTGCCGGCCCACCAGATCATGACCCTGGCCCGGGGGTTACTGCGGCCCGTCGCGACCGAGGACCGAGGCCCGGAGGGCCCCCGGCGGACGTGCCTCGCGGCCGCCGTCCGGGTGCACCTCCCGGCCTCCCAGGTCCCGGCCGCGGCGGGCCGCGAACTGCTCCTCCTCGGCATCGCCGAGGAGGGCGAGCCCTGGCCCTCGGCACTCTGGCTGACCAGCCTCACCGGTACCGCGCCCGCGGCCCTGGTCGCGCTCAGCAGGCTCACCGAGCGCGTCGAGCGGGACTTCACCGAGGTCGCCGACCGGGTGGGCATCCGCGACTACTCCGGCCGTTCCTTCGGCGGCTGGCACCGCCACGTCACCCTGGCCTCCGCCGCCCACGCGGTCGTGGCCCTCTCCGGCCGGGCCCCCTGACGGCGGCCGTCCCCGCGACGAAGCTCCCCGGCCCGCCCCGCCGCCCGCGCGGCCGGGACACCGGGGAGCTTCGCCGCGCGGACGGCGCCGCCGGGCCTACACGGCCGCCGGCGACCCCAGCCACGGGGCGAAGACCGCCGCGGCCCCGGTGCCGTAGGTCCGCCCCACCGCCGCCGACAGCGCGCCGGGGGAGACCTCGTACTCCTGCGGACCCACCGCCTCCAGCGCCCGGGTGGCCAGCGCACAGCCCAACCGGGCCGCGTCCCGGTCCGTCAGCCCCCGGCCCGCGGCCGCGAGGAAGCCGGCGCGGAAGGCGTCCCCGACCCCGGTGGGGTCGGCGGGCGCGGTCGTGGGCACGGCCGGCACGGTGAGGACCGGCCTGCCGGAGCGCGCGATCCGCACGCCCTCCGCGCCCAACGTCGTCACCCAGGCACCCGCGCGTTCCAGCACCTCGGACTCCGTCCAGCCTGTCCTCTCCCGCAGCAGCTCGGCCTCGTACTCGTTGGTGAACAGCCAGCGCGCCCCCTCCACCAGGGCCCGCGCCCGGGTCCCGTCCAGCGTGGCGAGCTGCTGGGAGGGGTCCGCGGCGAAGGGCACCCGGCGGGCCCGGCACTCGGCGGTGTGCCGCAGCATGGCCGCCGGGTCGTCGGGCGAGACCAGCACCAAGCCCACGTCCCCGGCGCGTTCCAGCACCGCGCCGATGCCGATCTCCCGGGCCTCGGCCATCGCCCCGGAGTGGAAGGCCGCGATCTGGTTGAGCGCGCGGTCGGTGATGGCCATGAACCGGGCCGTCCGGCGGTCGGCGGAGACCAGCACCCCGGAGGTGTCGACGCCGTGCGCCTCCAGATGGCGCCGGTACTCGGCGAAGTCCGAGCCGACCGCCCCCACCAGCAGGGGACGCAGGCCCAGTCCGCCCAACCCGTAGGCGATGTTGGCCGCGACCCCGCCCCGCCGCACCTCCAGGTCGTCGACCAGGAAGGACAACGAGACCTTGTCCAGCCGGTCGGCGATCAGCTGGTCGGTGAAGCTCCCGGGGAAGACCATCAGGTGGTCGGTGGCGATGGAGCCCGCGACGGCGATCCGCATCACGCGCGCCCGCCCGGGACGACCGGCCGCACCCCGGAGACGATCTCGAACAGCATGTACGTCACCTCCACGTCGGTGAGCTGCCGGGTCGCGCTGCCCAGCATCTCCAGGGAGACCCCGGCCTCCGCCGCCAACTGGTCGATCCGGTTCCGGTCGCCGAGGGTGTTGAACGTGACCAGGGCCCGACCGCCGGGCCGCAGCCGGCCGTGCACCTCGGCGAGGTACCGCCCCAGGGCCGCGTACCCCCGGTCGAAGATCGCCCACTCGTAGTCGGAGGTGAACTCGAAGTCCCTGGGGGCCTCGATCACGCTGCAGTTCCAGAAGACGGTGTCGAACCGGTCCGCCGGGTCCAGCTCCGCGAACAGGTCGCTGCGCAGCACCCGCACCCGGTCCTCGACCCCGTGCCGCTTCACGTTGAGCGCGGTGCTCTCCACCGCCGTGTCGGTGATGTCGGTCGCGGTCACGTGCGCACAGCCGTGCAGCGCCGCCCAGACGGCCGTGACCCCCGCTCCGCAGCCGATCTCCAGGAAATCGCCGCCCACGGGATAGGGGAGGGCGGTGGTGTAGAACTCGGCGCCCGCGCCCGGACCGGGCTCGTAGGTGCCGGGCACCAGGTCCCACTCCCGGCCCAGCAGGGTGAAGGAGGTCGGTCCGTTCCCCTCCGTGCCCAGCTCGCTGACGAGCTTGCGGCCGCGGGTGTACTGCTCCTGGAACCGTGCGGACTGCTGATCCATCGTGCGTCCTCCATGGGTGCCGTGCGGAAGGGGTGGGTGGAGCGGGTCGGTCGGAAACGGGGTGGTCGGAACGGGCGGGCGGGACGAGGCCGCGGCGGGACGGGGGGCGGCGGGACGGAGGGTGGGCGGACCCGCGGGGCCGCCCGCCCTCCGGGTGTCGCGGCGGGTGTCGCGGCGGCCGGAGCCGTGCGGCCCCGCGGATCCGCCCGTCCGCCGCCGTCAGGCGGAGAGCAGCTCCTTGAGGTCGGTCGCGTACTTCGCGATCAGCTCGGGGGACAGCCGGGGCACGTCCCCCGGGCCGATCCCCGCCGCCCGGACGGCGGCGCGGAACCGTTCGGAGGGGATCGCCGAGCCGGCGACGGGCTCCACGGGCTCGCGGAAGCCGTGCAGCAGCGGCAGCGCCGACGCCTGCCGCTGCGCCTCGGGCAGGGCCCGCATGGCGGCCTCGAAACGGGCGAGCCAGTCGGCGTAGCCGTCCAGCCGCTCGATCCGGTGCCCGGCCGCCCCCAACCAGTCCACGAAGGTGTCCAGGGACAGGCCGTCGTCGTGCGGGTTGACGAGGCTGAAGGTGCGGTACCCGGGCGAGGTACCCCCGCCCAGGCCCACCATCGCGGCGGCCGTGAAGTCCACCGGCAGCCCGTCGTAGTGGGCGCGCGGGCGCTCCGGGCCGGCCCCGTCGCGGTAGAAGGAGGCCGGGGCGATGCCCGTGGCGAGCACGCTGAACAGCAGGCGGGTGAACTGGTCGGTGACGTTCAACTGCCCGCCGTACCGGCTGTGCGCCAGGATCATGTTGGACCGGAACACGGTGACGGGCAGCCCGTACCGGTCGTGAGCCTCGCGGAGCAGCACCTCACCGGCCCACTTGCTGCTCGCGTAGCCCGCCGCGTAGGCCCCGTCCACCGGCTGCACGGGCAGCGCGGCCCGTACGTCGGCGTCCTCGTCCAGGGCGGGCGACTCCGGCCGGGACGTGGCCACGGCCACGCTGGAGACATAGGTGAAGGGCTTGGCGCGCCGGGTCAGGGCCAGCCCGAGCAGCTCCGCGGTGCCCAGCACGTTGGCCTCGAAGAGCTGGTCGTAGGGGAGGACGTGGTTGACCAGGGCCCCGGCGTGGACGATCAGGTCCACCTCCGCGGCCAGCCGCTCCCAGGTCTCCTCGGCCAGCCCGAGCCGGGGGGCCGCGATGTCGCCGGCCAACACCTCCAGGTGCCCCTCGGCAAGTTCCTCCAGGCGGCGGGCTGCCCCGCCGTCACCGCCCGCGAGGGCCTCCGTCAGACGGCGCAGGGCCGCGGCGTCGTCCCGGCCGCGGACCACGCACACCAGCCGGCCGCCGATCGGGGCCAGCTTCTCCAGCCACTCCAGGGCCAGGAACCGCCCCAGGTAGCCACTGGCCCCGGTCAGCAGGACGGTACGGACCCGCTCGGCCGGGCCCGGGAGGGCGGCCGCCCCCGCCAGGAGCGCCGGGTCGACGAACTTCTCCGGGGTCAGGTCCCCGGCCCGCAGGGCGGTGCTGCCCGCGCCGTGCACGGAGGCGAAGGAGGGCCGGTCCCCGGCGGTGCGCTTGGCCTCCACGTACGCGGCCAGCCCCCGCAGGTCGTGGGCCGGGCTGATGATCACGTCCACCGGGACGCGGACTCCGAAGACGTCGTCGAGCAGGCCGGAGAAGGCCACCGCCGTCAGCGAGTCCCCGCCGAGGTCCCGGAAGTGCGCCTCCGGGCCCACCTCGGCGGTGGAACCGGACAGCAGGGCCCGGGCCGCCCGCTGCACCGTCTCCAGCACGGGCCGGTCCGCGCCGGTGCGGCGCAGCTCGGCCAGCTCCTCGTCCTCCCGGGAGGCCACCCGGCGGTACAGCTCCTCCAGCCGGTCGCGGTACGCGGCGAGGAGCTGGGGGCGCAGCAGCTTGCGATGGTCCGACAGCAGGCCGTTCTCCTGCCCGAAGGGTTCCTCCTCGATCAGGAAGGCCCGGGGGATCTCGTACGGGTTGAGCTCCTGCTCCTTGGCGATCAGCCGGAAGGAATCGGTGAGCCGTCGGTTCAGCTCCGCCTCGGGGTGCGCGGCGAGGGCCTCGGGGGTGGGCACCACCACCGCCAGCAGGTGGGAGCGTTCGCTGTTGCCGTACACGAAGATCTGCCGGACCAGCGGGCTCGCGGCGAACACCGCCTCCAGGTGGGAGGTGGCCACGAACTCGCCCTGGGAGAGCTTGAGCACGTTCTTGCGGCGGTCGACGATGACGAACTCGTCCGGGCCGGTCTCGGCGACGATGTCGCCCGTGCGGTAGTACCCCTCCGCGTCGATGATCTCGGCGGTCAGTTCGGGTCGCTTGTAGTAACCGGGGATCATCGCCTCGGTCTTGAGGAGCAGCTCGCCGCGCGGGTACGGGGTGTCGGTGCGGTAGTAGCCCAGCTCGGGCACGTCCGCCAGCTTGTAGTCGATCACCGGCGGGCGCAGCACCCGGTGGCCGGCCGAGACCGCGGCCGCCTCCGTGGAGCCGTAGATGATGGTCAGCGGGAAGCCGAGCAGGGCCTCGGTGAAGGCGGTCAGCTCCGCCGACAGCGGGGCGGATCCGGAACTGGCCCACGTGACCCGCCCGCCGAGCAGGTTCTCCCGCATGTCGGTGAGGACCTCGGCCGCCACCGTGTCCCGGGAGACTCCCTCCGCCAGGACCCGCCGGTCCAGCCGCCGGGTGTACTCCTGGTGGAGCATCTCGCAGACCCGGGGCACCAGGGACAGCTCCGAGGGCCGGGTCAGCGCGATGTCCTCGAAGAAGGTGGAGAGGTCGCTGCCGGCCGTGAAGTAGCTGACCCCGCCGCGCGCCAGGGTGTTCTTCAGCGAGGAGTGCCCGGCGACGTGACTCATCGGCATGTAGTTGATGTTGGTCGCCAGATCGTCGGAGAACAGCTTCGACCAGGCCCCGCCCCACATGGCCGCGGACAGCCGCTCCGTGTACATGGCCCCCTTCGGCGTGCCCGTGCTGCCGGAGGTGTAGATGAGCAGGGACAGCGGGTCCTCGTCCTCGGCGGGCACGAACAGCGGGGCGTCCGGCAGCCCCGCACCCCGGGCCAGCAGCTCCCCGATCGGCTCGACGACCAGCTCCCGGCCCGCCTCGGCCAGCCGGGCGCGGGCCGCCGCCAGCCGCTCGACGTGCGCGGTCACCTCCGGGTGGTGGTCGAAGACCACCAGACGCCGGACGGACGGGCTGCCCAGGGCCAGTTCGACCGCCACGGGCAGCCGCTCGGAGCCCGCCGCCATCAGGTGCGGCTCGGTCTCGGCGACGATCGCCGCCGACTGGGCCTGCGGGGCGCTGCTCTGCAGGGGCACGCTGACCGCGCCCAGGTGCACGCAGGCCAGGTCCAGGGTGGCGTAGTCACGGCTGGTGAAGCCGAGCAGCGCCACCCGGTCGCCGGCCCGCAGCGGGTGCTCCTCGTGCCGGTCCCACTCGGCGGCTATCGCCCGCACCCGCGCCCACAGTTCGCCGAAGCTGGTGGTCTCGTAGCGGTGCAGGAGCCTCAGCGACACATTTCCCGTACCGGGATCCCGGACTATTTCCCGAGCTCGCTCGCCGACCGCGGCACGGTCCGCATATCGCTCCATCACATCTGCCATCAACTGTGCAAGCCGCACGGGGACCTCCGCATCGCATCGCCGCCGGACGCAATTCCGTCCGGCTCCCGAAGAGGCTAACGACGGGCGGCCCGAACACTCGGAAAGCGACCGCTGATCCGTCAAGCGGACGAAGATCTGTCAAGCGCGCGAAGATATGTCAGGTCGCCCCGGCCCGAGGACGTGCGGGCCCGGGAAGCCCTTGCCGCGCAAGGGGCCGCTGTACATCCGCGCGGTCTGATTTTGCGGGAACTTGACGAAGTCCTGACCACTTGACGGATTGCCGGCCACCTGACGGAACGCCCGGGAAGCTGTTGGCGCAAAACCCGTTTCGGCACACGATCTAGACGCCGCGGACAACGGGCCGGAAAGAGATCCGGTGCCGAGTACCGGTGAATCGACGCTCTTTTCCCCTCGGCTCCGGACGAGCAGAGCCCCCGTGGTCCGCGCCCTTCCGCGCGGAATTCCCGCACGCCCGGCCCGGGTGCAAAGGCCGGGCCGACCATTCGTGAAGACGGAGAAAACCAGTGGAAAACGCTCTGCTCGACATCCGACCGGAACAGGCCCTGCACCAGCCGCCCTGGGAGGACCCGGCGCACGTGGCACGGGTGCGCGAGGAGCTCGGCGCCCGGCCCGCGCTGGTCCGCGCCGCCGACGTGGACGCGCTGCGCGCCGTCCTGGCCCGGGTGGCCGCGGGCGAGGCGCACGTGGTGCAGGCGGGGGACTGCGCCGAGGATCCGGCCGAGTGCACCCCGGGCTCGGTGGCCCGCAAGGTGGGGCTGCTGAACATGCTGGCCGGGGCGCTCCAGATGAAGACCCACACCCCGGTGGTCCGCGCGGGCCGGATGGCGGGCCAGTTCGGCAAGCCCCGCTCCCAGCCCACCGAAAGGGTCGGCGAACTCGAACTCCCCGTCTACCGGGGACACATGGTCAACAGCCCGGAGCCCGACCCGGAGCTGCGCCGGCCCGACCCCGACCGGATCCTCGCGGGCTACGGCGCGGCCCGCGACGTCATGGAGTACCTGGGCTGGACCCCCACCGGGCGGGGCCGCATCGGCGCGCCCGTGTGGACCAGCCACGAGGCCCTGCTGCTGGACTACGAGGTCCCCCTGCTCCGCCGCGACGAGCGGGGCAGGCTGCTCCTCGCCTCCACGCACTGGCCCTGGATCGGGGAGCGGACCCGGCAGATCGACGGCGCCCACGTGGGGCTGCTCGCCGAGGTCGCCAACCCGGTGGCCTGCAAGGTCGGCCCCCGCATGACCGCCGCCGAGCTGCTGGAGCTGTGCGCCCGCCTCGACCCGCGCCGCGAGCCCGGCCGCCTCACCCTGATCGCGCGGATGGGCGCCGGGGCCGTGGCCGAGCGCCTGCCCGGCCTGGTGGAGGCGGTGCGCACCGCCGGGCACCCGGTGATCTGGCTGACCGACCCCATGCACGGCAACACGGTCACCACCCCGGACGGCTACAAGACCCGCTTCCTCCAGACCGTCACCCGGGAGGTCGAGGAGTTCCAACTGGCGGTCCGCGCGGGCGGCGGCACGGCGGGCGGCCTGCACCTGGAGACCACCCCCGAGGACGTCACCGAATGCGTCACCGGCCGCTCCCGCATCGACCGGGTCGGCACCCGTTACACGAGCTTCTGCGATCCGCGGCTCAACCCGGAGCAGGCCCTCTCGGTGGTCTCGGCCTGGTGGCTCTCCGGCCGCACGGCCGCCGCCGACGCCGCCTGACCACCCCTTCCGGCCGGGACGCCGACCCGCACCCCCCACGCGTACCCCCACCGCACCCCACCCCGATCCCAGGAGAGGAAGGCCATGCCGGGCATACCCCCGATCGAGCCCTACCCGCTGCCGACCCAGGACGAGCTGCCCGAGAACACCGCCCGCTGGACCGTGGACCCGGACCGGGCCGCCCTGCTCGTCCACGACATGCAGAGCTACTTCCTGCGCCCGCTGCCCGAAGCCGTCCGCACCCCGCTGGTCCGCAACGCCGCCCGACTGCGCGAGCGGGCCGCCGCGACCGGGATGCCCGTGGGCTACACCGCCCAGCCCGGCGGCATGGACGAGGAACAGCGCGGCCTGCTCAAGGACTTCTGGGGACCGGGCATGCGGGTGGACCCCGCCGACCGCGCCGTGACCGGCCCGCTGGCCCCGCGTCCCGAGGACGCCGTCTTCACCAAGTGGCGCTACAGCGCCTTCTTCCGGTCCGGCCTGCTGGACTGGCTGCGCGAGCACGGCCGGGACCAACTCGTCCTCTGCGGGGTGTACGCCCACGTGGGCGTGCTGATGACCGCCGTCGACGCCTTCACCCACGACGTCCGCCCCTTCCTGGTGGCCGACGCCGTGGCCGACTTCTCCGCCGCCCACCACCGCCTCGCCCTGGAGTACGCGGCCGACCGCTGCGCCGTGGTGGCCGACACCGACACCGTCCTCGCCGGCCTCGGCACGGCCGCCCTGGCGGGCACCGGCGCGCGCGAGGCGGGGGCGTGACCGGCACCGGGGGAGGGCCGGACACCGCCCTCGCGGCGGGCCGGGCCCTCCTCGCCCGCGTCCTGGCCCCCGAACCGGGCCCGTTCGCCCTGTTGCACCGCCCGGAGGCCACCGGACCGGGCCTGCTGGACGTCCTGGTCGGGGAGGTCGCGGCGGTGGACTCCCTGGCCGCCCTCCCCGTCCCCGGACCGGACGCGTCCGACGCCGGTGCCGGGGCCCGCCACCAGGTGCTCGCCATGGTCCCGTACCGGCAGATCGCCGAACGCGGCTTCGCCTGCGCCGACGACGGCGAGCCGCTGCTCGCCATGACCGTCACCGGTCAGGGCCTGCTCCCCGTGGACGAGGCCCTGACCGGCCTTCCCGACGTGCCCATCCACCTCGACGGCGGAGCCTTCGACACCGGGGACGCCGCGTACGCCGAGACCGTCCGCCGCGTGATCGCCGACGAGATCGGGGAGGGCGAGGGCGCCAACTTCGTGATCAAACGGTCGTTCGTCGCCGACATCACCGGCTTCACCCCGCACACCGCCCTGTCCTTCTTCCGCCGGCTGCTGCGCGGCGAAGCGGGCGCCTACTGGACCTTCGTGGTGCACACCGGGGAGCGCACCTTCGTCGGAGCCTCCCCGGAGCGGCACATCAGCCTCGCCGACGGCAAGGCCGTGATGAACCCCATCAGCGGCACCTACCGCTACCCGCCCGCCGGACCGACCCTGCCCGAGGTCATGGGCTTCCTCGCGGACCGCAAGGAGGCCGACGAGCTCTACATGGTCGTGGACGAAGAGCTGAAGATGATGGCCCGGATCTGCGACTCCGGGGGCCGGGTGGTCGGCCCGTACCTCAAGGAGATGACCCGGCTCGCCCACACCGAGTACTTCATCGAGGGGCGCAGCGACCGCGACCCCCGGGCGATCCTGCGGGAGTCGATGTTCGCCCCCACCGTCACCGGCAGCCCGCTGGAGAGCGCCTGCCGGGTCATCAGCCGCTACGAGCCCGAGGGGCGCGGCTACTACAGCGGGGTGGCCGCCCTCATCGGCCGCGACGGACGGGGCGGGCACGCCCTGGACTCGGCCATCCTCATCCGCACCGCCGACATCGACCGGGCGGGCCGGCTGCGGATCGGCGTCGGGGCCACCCTCGTCCGGCACTCCGACCCCGACTCCGAGGTCGCCGAGACCCGCGCCAAGGCGGCGGGCCTGCTCGCGGCCCTCCGCGCGGACGGCCCGACCGGGGCCGCGGCGCCGGAGACGCCCGGGACCGCCCCGGCGGCTCCCGCCCCGCCGACCGCACTCGCCGGGGAAGGCCCGGCCCGGTTCGGGGAGCACCCGGAGGTCCGCGCCTCCCTGGCCCGCCGCAACGCCACCCTCGCCGGGTTCTGGCTGGCCGCGGGCTCCGGCGGCCGCCCGCCCGAGCCCGCCCTGGCGGGGCGCCGGGTGCTCGTGGTGGACGCCGAGGACACCTTCACCTCGATGATCGACCAGCAGCTCCGCTCGTTGGGGCTCACCGTCACGGTCCGGCGGTTCGACGAGCCGTACTCCCCGGACGGGCACGACCTCGTGGTCATGGGCCCCGGCCCGGGCGACCCCCGCGACGCCGCCTCCGCCAAGATCGCCCGGCTCCGCGCCACCACCGCGGACCTGCTGCGGGGCCGCCGGCCCTTCCTCTCGGTCTGCCTCAGCCACCAGGTGCTCAGCGAGCGGCTCGGCTTCCCGCTGGTCCGCCGGGAGGTCCCCAACCAGGGGGTGCAGCGGGAGATCGACTTCTTCGGCAGCCGGCAGCGGGTCGGCTTCTACAACACCTTCGCCGCCCGCAGCGGCGCCGACGTGGTGCCGATCGCGGGCGTGGGCACCGTGGCGGTCAGCCGGGACCCGGCCACCGGAGAGGTGCACGCCCTGCGCGGCCCGCACTTCGCCTCGATGCAGTTCCACGCGGAATCGGTGCTCACCGAGGACGGGGTCCGCCTCGTCGGCCGACTGCTGACCGACGTGCTCGGCGGACGGGTGCCCGAACCGGCCTGACCGGGCCCGACCGCCGGGGGCGGGGAGCCGCGCCGAAATCCGGCCCGCTCCCCGCCCCCGGCGCGAAAGTCCCGTACCTTCGGACCAAGCGGCCCGGAATGTCCTGGACGATCGTCCCGGGACGCGCACGGGGGTGGGCATGGGAGAATGAAGTACGTGCGTTTTCCTCGGCTGCCGCCCTGTCCGAGGTACCTCCGATCGACTGGGATATCTGCACGTGCGTTTCCTCAATGACCTGAAGCCGCCGTACGACCTCACGTACGACGACGTGTTCATGGTGCCGAGCCGCTCCGCGGTCGGTTCCCGCCAGGCAGTCGACCTCTCCGCCCCGGACGGCACCGGCACCACCATCCCCCTCGTGGTCGCCAACATGACCGCGATCGCGGGCCGCCGGATGGCCGAGACGGTCGCCCGGCGCGGCGGCATCGTGGTCATCCCGCAGGACATCCCGATCGAGGTCGTCACCGAGGTCATCTCCTGGGTCAAGACCCGGCACCTCGTCCTCGACACCCCGATCGTGCTCGCCCCCACCCAGACGGTGGCCGACGCCCTCTCCCTGCTGCCCAAGCGGGCGCACGGCGCCGGTGTCGTGGTCGACGCGGACAACCGTCCGATCGGCGTGGTCACCGAGCACGACCTGTCCGGCGTGGACCGCTTCACCCAGCTCTCCGAGGTCATGTCGAGGGAGCTGCTGCTCGTCGACGCAGACATCGACCCGCGCGAGGCCTTCAACAAGCTCGACGCGAGCAACCGCAAGCTGGCCCCCGCGGTCGACTCCGAGGGCCGCCTCGTCGGCATCCTGACCCGCAAGGGCGCCCTGCGCGCCACGCTCTACACCCCCGCCACCGACGCGAACGGCAAGCTGCGGATCGCGGCCGCCGTGGGCATCAACGGCGACGTCGCGGGCAAGGCCAAGCAGCTCCTCGACGCCGGCGTGGACACGCTGGTCATCGACACCGCGCACGGCCACCAGGAATCCATGATCAACGCGATCAAGGTGGTCCGCGCCCTGGACCCGCGGGTCCCGATCGTCGCGGGCAACATCGTGGCCGCCGAGGGCGTCAAGGACCTGATCGAGGCCGGCGCCGACATCATCAAGGTCGGCGTGGGCCCCGGCGCCATGTGCACCACCCGCATGATGACCGGCGTCGGCCGGCCGCAGTTCTCCGCCGTCATGGAGTGCGCCGCCGAGGCCAAGAAGTACGGCAAGCACGTCTGGGCCGACGGCGGCGTCCGTCACCCGCGCGACGTGGCCATGGCCCTCGCCGCCGGTGCCTCCAACGTCATGATCGGCTCCTGGTTCGCCGGCACCTACGAGTCCCCGGGCGACCTCCAGCAGGCCGCCGACGGCCGCCTGTACAAGGAGTCCTTCGGCATGGCCTCGGCCCGCGCGGTCCGCAACCGCACCTCCGAGGAGTCCGCCTACGACCGCGCCCGCAAGGCGCTGTTCGAGGAGGGCATCTCCACCTCGCGGATGTTCCTGGACCCGCAGCGTCCGGGCGTCGAGGACCTGATCGACTCGATCATCGCCGGTGTCCGCTCCTCCTGCACCTACGCCGGTGCGGCCTCCCTCGCGGAGTTCGAGGAGAAGGCCGTGGTGGGCATCCAGTCCGCCGCCGGTTACGCCGAGGGCAAGCCGCTGCACGCCAGCTGGAGCTAGGTCGTGTCTTTTGGATCTTGCCGGTGAGGCCCGCGGCGTCTGGTGCCGTGCCTCGCAAGGCGCCGGGAAGCCTGCCTACTGGACGTAATCAGGCTTTCCGGCAACGCCGCGAGGTGCGGTG